>JAZOMN010000237.1:0-12777 GCA_045654005.1 Clostridia bacterium | reverse complement strand
TTTTCTGCAACCTGACCTAAAACTACAGCCAATTTTGTAAGTGGTGAGTTAAGTCCACATGCAACCTGAGCAATAAGAGTATCTTTGCCAGGAATTTTACCTAAAGCAACAACTTCGTCTTTAGACATAACATCGCCATCTAAAAATCCCATTTTAACTTCAAGTTTTTCGTTGCCTTTTGCATAGTCACCTATAACTTTTGCAGCAATAACTTCGTCATTTGCTAATGCTAAAGCAGTTGGGTTTTCAAGACATTCGCTCAAGCCTTCTAAACCTGTGCCTTGTATTGCTAATTTGATAAGTGTGTTTTTAATAACTTTGTATTCTACGCCGGCTTCTCTTAATTTTCTTCTTAAGTCTGTATCTTCTTCAACAGTTAAGCCTTGGTAATTAACTAAAACACCTGCAGTTGCACCTTTAATTTTTTCATTAAGTTCTGCAACAACTTGTTTCTTAGATTCTAAAATTTTTGCACTTGCCATTCATTTCACCTCCACTAAAATGAAAATCCCTTTCCGAAAACACTCAGAAAGGGATTGTAGTTAAACTAAAACTAAAAGCCATTCCTCAATAGGATTTACGGAATAATCCACCTAACGTCTTCGGAAACAAAAATATTATATCAGAATTAATATTGTTTGTCAATACTAATCTGTTAATTTAGCGTTATTTATTTTTATACCAGGACCCATTGTTGATGCAATTGCAACACTCTTTAAGTACTGACCTTTTGCAGCAGCAGGTTTAGCCTTGATAACAGCGCCGATTAATGCGTTAAAGTTGTCAGCAATTTTTTCTTTGCCGAATGATACTTTACCGATTGGGCAGTGAATAATGTTTGTTTTGTCAAGACGGTATTCGATTTTACCGCTTTTTAATTCAGCGATTGCTTTTGCAACGTCCATAGTAACAGTACCTGCTTTAGGGTTAGGCATTAAACCTTTAGGACCTAAAACTTTACCTATTCTACCAACTACACCCATCATATCAGGGGTTGCAACGATAACGTCGAAATCAAACCAGTTTTCGCCCTGAATTTTAGCAACTAATTCTTCAGCACCAACGAAATCTGCTCCGTTTTCTTCTGCTTCTTTTGCTTTATCGCCTTTTGCAAATACCAACACCTTAGGCACTTTACCTGTTCCGTGAGGAAGTACGATCGCTCCTCTAACCTGTTGGTCTGCGTGACGAGAGTCAACGCCAAGTCTTATATGTGCTTCAACAGTTTCATCAAATTTTGCTTTAGCAGCACTTACAACTAATGAACATGCTTCTTCAACATCATATAGTTTTGCCCCATCAATAAGTTTTGCACTTTCTTGATAATTTTTTCCTCTTTTCATTTAAAAAACCTCCTTTGTGGTTAAAATTCGGGGGTTACCCCTCCCACTTTTCGACTGACTTTAATTAGTCTTTGACAACGATACCCATACTTCTTGCTGTACCTGCGATCATGCTCATAGCAGATTCAACACTTGCAGCGTTTAAGTCAGGCATTTTTTGTTCTGCAATTTTTCTAACTTCTTCAGAACTGATGGTAGCAACCTTAGTTTTGTTAGGTACACCAGAACCGCTGTCAATCTTACATGCTTTTTTAAGAAGCACTGCAGCCGGTGGAGTTTTTGTGATAAAACTGAATGATCTGTCCTGATATACTGTAATAACTACAGGGATTACAAGACCCATATCATTTTTTGTTTTTTCATTAAACTCTTTACAAAATTGCATAATGTTAACACCATGTTGACCAAGAGCAGGGCCAACCGGTGGCGCAGGATTAGCTTTTCCTGCTTCGATTTGAAGCTTAATAAAGCCCGTAACTTTCTGTGCCACGGTAATACACCTCCATTAAAAACTGTGGTAAATTTCGGGTAGATTTCCTATCGCAGTATAACTGCACTAAACCCTCCCACTGCATTTCCCTCTTGGAAATACAACCTATATAAACACGCTTTTATAAAGCATATTTAACTATTTTAAAGAACTTCTGCCTGACCGTATTCCAGTTCGACAGGAGTTTCTCTGCCGAACATAGAAACCATAACAATAAATTTATGATTTTCTTCGTCAACAGACTGAACTTCTCCAATAAAATCGGTAAGCGGACCGTCAGTAATACGGACACTGTCCCCAACACCGAAGTCAAGTTCGTAAGTTTGTTCTTCAAGACAAAGATTTTCAATTTCCTCATCAGTCAGAGGAACCGGTTTAGAACCAGGGCCTACAAAACTTGTAACCCCTCTTGTATTTCTTACTATATACCATGTTTCGTTATCCATTACCATTTTAACAAACAGATAACCCGGGAAAAGCTTTCTTCTTGATTCTTTAGAAACACCGTCTTTAACTTCAACAACTTCTTCTTCAGGAAGTCTTACTTCCAAAATTTTATCTTGAAGTTCACGGTTTTCAACTGTTTTTTCTATATTTGTTTTCACCTTATTCTCATAGCCTGAATAAGTGTGAATAACATACCATTTAGCATTTTCCATAACAACTCACAGTATTAAATAACTGTCCTCCTTATTACTTTGTAAACCATTGTACAATTGAGAACTTGAATAAAGCATCAAGTAATGCAATTAAAACACTGAATATTACAACGAAGGCAATAACAATCAATGTGTTATTTACAAGTTGTTTCCATGAAGGCCAAACTATCTTTTTGAATTCTGATTTAGTACCTTTTATTGATTTAACTAATCTGTTTTCTTTTTTAGTTCCGGCTTTTTGCATCATAACTTATACACTCCTTACATATTAGTGGAACACAAACTATTTTGTTTCCTTGTGTAGTGTGTGTTTCTTACAGAATTTACAATATTTGTTAAGTTCAATTCTGTCAGGGGTATTCTTTTTGTTTTTAATTTTGTCATAATTTCTTTGTTTGCATTCTGAACATGCTAATGTAATTTTAACTCTCATTAGTTACACCTCCATAGGTTAATTTATAGAAAAAAGGCACAATAAAAAAAGACCTTTTTCCTTAAGGCAAAGATAGTATATCACATAGTTTTACATAAGTCAAGCATTTTTTTATATTTTTTGGAAAAGAATTTTTGAAAACATTATGATTTAACGGGAGGACATAGATTATTCCACCTCATCCGAGTTTCGCTATACAAAACCCACCTTCCCCTCAAGGGGAAGGCAGGCTCCCATGCAATTTTTGAATCAAATTAAGTTTGCCATCCTGAACATATCCTCCATTTTGTCATCCTGAACAAAGTGAAGGATCTCTTTTAATTGAGATTCTTCGGTTACACCTCAGAATGACAGAGGTGTTATAATTACGCATTGTACTATTCTTCATCTTCGTTCGTTCTGCTTTTATCCTCTATAAACATTGCACGTACTTTTTCTTCAATTTCGGCATAAATTTCAGGGTTTTCTTCTATGAAACGTTTTGCATTTTCTCTGCCCTGACCGATTTTTGTATCGCCGTAATTAAACCATGCTCCGCTTTTCTGGATTATGTCACCTTTTACGGCATAGTCAACAAGGCAACCCGATTTAGATGCTCCCTGACCGAACATAATATCAAATTCTGCTTCTTTAAACGGAGGAGCAACTTTGTTTTTAACCATTTTTACTTTAACACGGTTTCCTTTAAGTTCCCCACCGTCTTTAATGGCTTCAATTCTTCTTACTTCCATTCTCATTGTTGAATAGAATTTAAGTGCTTTACCGCCGGTTGTGGTTTCGGTAGGACCGTAAGAAAATCCTGTTGACATTTTTTCTCTTAACTGGTTAATGAATATAGCAGTTGTTTTTGATTTACTGATAACACTTGTTAATTTTCTCATTGCTTTTGACATAAGTCTTGCGTGAAGACCCATTTTAATATCAGTCATTTCACCATCAATTTCGTCTTTTGGAACAAGTGCTGCAACCGAATCGATAACTATAATATCAATCGCGTTACTTCTTATAAGCGCTTCTGCTATTTCAAGTGCTTGTTCGCCGTTATCAGGCTGAGATACTAAAAGAGAATCTATATCTACGCCAAGTTGTTCCGCATAGACAGGGTCAAGAGCGTGTTCTGCGTCAATAAAAGCCGCTTCTCCGCCCATTTTCTGAGTTTCTGCTATGATATGTAATGCAACGGTTGTTTTACCCGAAGATTCCTGGCCGTAAAGTTCAACAATTCTTCCTCTTGGAACTCCGCCCACTCCTGTTGCTATATCCACAGATAAAATTCCTGTAGGAATAACCTCTACACTCATACCTGAATTCTGGCCAAGGCGCATAATTGCGCCTTTACCGAATTGCTTTTCTATTTGCAAAAGTGCCGCATCCAGTGCTTTCTTTTTTTCAAGTTCTGCCATTTTATTTACCTTCTTTCTTATTTTAAATATTCTATTAATGTTGTCATCACAGCATTTACTGTGCTAAGTCTTATTTTTTCGCGGTTGCCTCTGAAATTAAGTTTCTTTGTAACTGTTGTATTTTTAGTGGATATTCCCATATATACAAGCCCTACAGGTTTTTCCTCCGTGCCTCCGCCCGGACCTGCAATTCCCGTAACACTTATACCTATATCGGCTTTTGATAATGTTCGTATTCCTTTTGCCATCTGATTTGCAACCTCTTCGGACACTGCTCCGTTATTTTTTAGAGCAATCGGCGAAACACCTGCGAACTGTGTTTTAATCTCATTGGAATATGTTACCATTCCAAAGTCAAACACATCTGATGCTCCGGGTACATCTGTAATGGTTTTTGAAATATAACCACCTGTACAGGACTCGCAAAAAGCGACTTTAAGATTTTTTTCTTTAAGGTGCTCTACAACTTTTTTTGGCAGAGTATCGTCATCGTATCCATATACATATTTTGAGAAACGGATTTCGATTTTTTCAAAAAATGGTTTTAATTTTTCTTCGGCTTCTTCTTTTGTTTTACCTTCGCTTGTGATTTTAATATGAACTTCGCCGACTTTTGCATAAGTTGCAATGATAATCTTTTCGTCTTTTTCTATTAAATCTTTAAGTTCCTCTTCAACATAAGACTCGCCTATCCCTGATAGTTTAATACATCTTTCTAAAATGAACTTACCTGTTTTATCTTTAAGATAAGGTTTTACTTTGTTTTCAAACATTGGTATAAGTTCGTTAGGCGGTCCGGGAAACAAAATGAAAATTTTATTATCTTTCTCAAGAAGAATTCCGGGTGCAGTGCCGTTATCATTATCTATAGGCGTACTTCCCTCGATTATATCCGCCTGCCTCAGATTATTTTCAGTCATTTTCCTGCCCATTTTTTCAAAATAGTCTTTAATTTTCTGTTCTATTTTTTCTGAGCGGACAAGTTTTAAGTTATTGACTTTTGCCACTTCTTCTTTTGTAAAATCGTCATAGGTAGGACCGAGCCCCCCGATTGTTATAATTAAATCGGCTCTTTTTTTTGCTATATTTAAAACTTCAAGAATTGTTTTGTCATCGTCTTTAACACTTGTGCGATACATTGTGTCAACCCCTAAAGAAACAAGTTCTTTAGAAAGATAAGGGGCGTTGGTATCAATTATATCACCTGTAACAACCTCTGTGCCGACTGAAATTATTTCGCAAATCATAAACTAATTACCTCGTGTTATAATAATTTTTTCAGCATTTTTAATTGCTTCTTCTACAAGTTTATCCATACCGGAAAGTTTTAATTCTTCTTCTCTTATTTCGTTAACACGCGGTTTGGTTTTTGGATGTTTAGGAACAAAAACAGTACAGCAGTCTTCATAAGGCTGGATAGATGTTTCGAAAGTATCAATCTTTCTTGAAATTTGTGTTATTTCCTCTTTATCCATTCCTATTAAAGGACGGAAAACAGGCATACTCACAACCTCATTGGTTACAGTCATACTTTCAATTGTTTGCGATGCAACCTGGCCAAGACTTTCGCCTGTTACAATCGCTTTTGCGCCGTTTTCCTCAGCAATCCTTTCGGCTATACGCATCATATATCTTCTCATTAAAAGAACGAGCATATCATTCTGTGCTTTTTCATTTATCATAAGTTGAATGTCAGTAAAAGGAACAACAAAAAGTTCAATTCTTCCTGCATATTCACTTAATTTTTTTGCAAGTGTTATAACCTTTTCTTTTGCTCTTTCGGATGTATAAGGATAAGAGTGAAAATGAACTCCGATAAGTTCAACCCCTCTTTTTGCAATCATATAACCCGCAACAGGAGAATCAATCCCTCCGGATAACATCAAGGCACATTTACCGTTTATTCCAACAGGAAGACCGCCCGGGCCTTTTTCTCTTTTGGCATAGACATAAGCGCCCTCTTCCCTTATTTCAATCATAACTGAAATATCGGGATTTTTTACATCGACTTTTGCAGTTTTATAATGCTTTTCAAAAATAGCATCACCGACTGCTTTCTGAATTTCGGGAGATTTATAAGGGAATCTTTTATCCTGCCTTTTTACCTCTATTTTAAAAGTTTTCCCTTCCTCGTACGCTTCTTCGTATGACAAAAGCGCTTGTTCCTTAACTGCATCTATTTCTTTTTCGCATTTTTTTGCTCTGCAGATATATAAAATACCAAATACTTTTTTAAGCCTTTCAACCGCTTCGTCATAATCAAAAGATTCGTCTTTTGCCTCTATATAAACTGCCGCCTGAAATTTAGTGATTTTAAATTCCCCAAGGTCTTTAAGTCTTCTTCTTATAATTTTAAAGAGCCTGTCCTCAAACACAGGGCGGTTTAAACCTTTTAATATTATTTCGCCGTATTTTATTATAAGTACTTCGTTCATTTATACCTTTAACCTCTTTCTTAATATTTCAATTTCTTTACTTATAACATCAAAAGCATACTGAGCCTGCTCTAAAGTATTATAAGAATCAAAACTGAAACGGATTGCACCGTCATAAACAGATTTTTCATATCCCATAATTTCAAGGATTTTTTTCTTACCTGAATAATTTGAAGAACAGGCAGACCCACTTGAAACATATATATCCTTACCTTCAAAAGTATGAAGAAGAATTTCCGAACGCAAGTTTAAAAATGATACATTAAGGATATGACAGGACGAATTTTCAATATCTGTATTTATATGAACTTTATCCATTTTTGAAAAGTTCTCAAAAAGATACTGTTTTATTTTTTGCATATTTGAAATATCTTTATCTATTGTTTTAAGATGCTCATCTATCGCCACACCAAATCCGTATATACCTACAGTATTTTCAGTTCCGTTTCTTAAGCCTTGCTCCTGACCGCCTCCTAAAAACAAAGGAGAAACCAGAATACCTTTTCTGATATATGCTGCACCTACGCCTTTTGGGCCGTTGATTTTATGAGAACTTACCGATACCATATCCGCACCCAAGTCTTTAATTTTAAAAGGGACTTTCATAAAAGACTGGACACAGTCACAGTGAAGCAATGTGTTTT
This sequence comes from Clostridia bacterium, assembly GCA_045654005.1. Lineage (GTDB taxonomy): Bacteria > Bacillota > Clostridia > UMGS1840 > HGM11507 > SIG450. The sequence continues at coordinate 5,370 of JAZOMN010000237.1, read as the reverse complement.
TATTCTTTTTATTTATAATTTCTCTTATTCTTTTTATATCGAATATATATCCCGTTTCGTTATTAACATGCATTACGCTTACTAAAGCAGTATTTTTGTCAACCTCGTTTTCCAAGGCATCATAATCAAAGCCCTTGTCCTTGTCAACGCTTATTATTTTTACATCATAGCCTTGATCTTTTAAAAAATCAAACTGAGTTGCGACAGATGCATGTTCAACACTTGTTGTAATAACTTTTTTGCCTGCGTGCTTATTTCTTAACAAGTAACCTGTGATACAAAGATTATTTGCCTCTGTCCCCCCTGATGTGAAAACAATTGAAGATGCAGGGCATCCTAAACTTTCTGCGAGAATGTTTCTTGCATACTCAACCTTTTTTTCTGCATTAAGACCCATATTGTGTAAAGATGAGGGATTACCAAAATCATTCTCAAGCATTGAAAGCATTTCTTCATTAACTTTTTTATATGTTTTTGTAGTTGCGCTGTTATCAAAATAAACGAACATTATTTTTCCTCTTTTTTAGTTTATGATAAAATCGATATGTTTTGAGGTGCATCGTAAACGCTGCACCCTACAGCAAAACCCGATATGATATAAATTCCTTTACTCGTTGCCATCAGGCAACATATCGCATTACGAAGTAATATATCGCACCGCAAGGTATATCGCAAATTCCGTCAGGAATTTATATCACTGATTTCATCTCCGATGAAATTATTATACCATTTCCCAACACTTTTTTCAACAGAAATGTTTTATTTTTTAACCTTTGAAATGTCTTCAAGAAGTTTGTGGAAATGCCCGATGCTTTTTTCTAAGGGGGCTATAAACATAGAAAAAGAAAAATTATTCGGTTTATCCCCTGTTACTTTAATATTGTCTATATAATTACAGCCTGCACTTTTACTAAGTCCGATAAAAAGTTTAGCAAAATGCGCATTTTCTGGCGCATTAAGATTGTACTCATATCTTACCCACGATGGAACAACTGCCTTTTTAACAACAAGATTTTCCAAGTGCAATTCTTTTCCTTTCTCATCATAAAATATTAAATTGATACTTGCAGTTTCTCCCGAAAGATTATACAAACTGAAACTTATATTATATTCTCCCAAAGAAGTAACATAAAATTTTTTACTGCTAATCTGCGCATCAATTATTAATTCTTTAGTATCCAGCATCATAGACCTTATACCTGTATGAGAAAAAAGCGACGTACCTTTAATATAACCCTTTCCTTTATTAGAGGATAAATCCCAGTCAGTTATACCACTTTCAAAATTTTCGTAATAAATTATACTTTCACTTTCTAAAACAGTAACTGAACTGTCTTTCGCAAGGGGACCGAACTGTTCTCTCTTTTTTATTTCCTGATTTACTCCCACAATGCCTTTGCAAACAACAACATTATCAAATGAAGCTTCTTTTATACCATCATCAGTTGCTTCACATACTAAATATACCTGCCCTTGTGCCGCCCCTTCGGGAGATTCTACCGATATAAATGCACATTCCCATTTTTTGCCTGAATTAACAGAAAAATCGTTAGTGAGTGCAGTAATTCTGCTTCCGTATTCGTCTAAGAACACAATATAAGCATTCTGGCAACCGTAACCTTTCATATCAACTGCTATTGTGTAGATTGTTTCTTCTTCCACTTTAAAAGGGATACTCTTTAGGGTTGGGTGATTAGTATTTGCAACATTTTCTTTAGTTATAGTTACATACTGATTTATATATGGAATTTTATCTTCAATCATCAAGTCCATATACTGATTGGCATCAGTTCCGCTGCATGACCATAAACTTAAATCTCCTTCAAAGGTATCGCTGAACACAACATCAATTTCACGGTATGCGTACGAAACCGGAGAAGAAACTGATAACGATATAACTGTTAAAATCAAAAATAAGATAAATTTTTTCATAATATTTCCCTTTTTAAATTTTTAGTTTTCTTAAAATTTCTTTTTGTTCTTCATTTATTCTGTAACTTTCAATTGCTTTCCCGATAGTTTTATTATGCACCCATTTATCAAGTTTTTTATCCTTAATATATATAAACGCTTCCTCCCACCTTTTTGCAAGGGCGGTTGCAAAGTACCACGCAATCATCATATTGATATAATACTCGTCACTTTTTATCAAAGAAACTCTTTTTAAATATTCTTTCTTAAAATCATTATCAAGAAAATGCACCATAAGCATTTCTATTGCGAAACGGACAGTATATGTATGCTCTGATTTCAGCCACTTATCAATTTCACAAATCAATTTATCGGTATTCTTTTTAAAACATTTTGGTCTAAGTGAGTCGCAGGTTGCCCAATTATCAACAAAAGGCAAAAATCGGTTAATTTCCGTTATGCACCTGTCATAATCTTTTATATCTTCTATAAAAAAGGCATGAAGATTGTTTTCTTCATAATAATTATGAGGAAGAGTTTTTAAAAAAATTTCCTTTTTTAACGTATCGGAATAAGTTTTAGCAATTTTTCTTAAAACCGGTATTCTTACACCTATCACTCTGTCAGAATCAACTGACGGCATAAGTTTTATATGAAATTTTTTATATTCCAAATCCTGATTTTTAAAAAGAATTTTTTCCATCAGCAATCTCCTTTTTAACAGATAATTACTCCTTTTTTATTGTATAACAAAAAATCCATAAATGCAATAGCCGTTTGATCAGTAAAATTATCTACTAAAGCCAAAAAACAAAGCACCTTTAAATATAAAAAACATAAAATAATAACAGATTATCTTATTATTTGTTGAAACAAAACTCTTCTTTTTGTTTCAAACTATCAGCCGTCGGAGGTGCTTTATTTGAATAGAAAAATTCTTATACTCGGAGGAGATTTAAGACAGTTTACAGTTGCATCAGAGTTTAAAAAAGACGGATTTGATGTTTCTGTTTTCGGTTTTAACAAAAATACTCCTTTCGTTCCGTTTTATATATATAATGATTTAAAAGCTGCGATAAACGATAATGATATTATAATTTTGGGGATTCCTGTGTCAAGGGACAATGTATATCTTAATGCTCCCTATTCGGAGGAGGATATAAAAATTTCTGAAATTACAAATTGCCTTGATTCTTCAAAAATTGTATTCGGAGGAATTATTTATAAAAGTTTAGAAAATTCATTAAAGGAAAAAGACATTCTAAATTTTGATTACGGCATAAGAGAAGAACTTAATATTGAAAATGTTATTCCGACTGTTGAGGGGGCATTGTCTATCGCCATAAACGAAACTCCCTTTACTTTGCACGGTGCCAATGTGCTTGTTGCAGGTTTCGGAAGAATCGGGAAAATACTTTCTAAAGCATTATCCTCTCTTGGCGCTTTTGTCACGGTAAGTGCAAGAAAAATAGAAGATTTATCCTGGATTGACTGTTTTTCATATAAAAAGATAAAAACTAAAAACATATATGAAAACATAAATAAATACGATATTATTTTTAACACTATACCCTACATGGTAATAGACGAGGAATGCTTAAAAAGAGTTAAAAAAAATGCCGTTATTATTGACCTTGCATCAAATCCCGGAGGTGTTGACTTTAAATATGCGCGCCTTCTTGATTTAAAGGTTATACGAGCATTGTCTCTGCCTGGAAAAGTTGCGCCTGAAACTGCCGGTAAGATAATCAAAAACACTATCAACAATATACTAAGTGAACTGGGGGTAAAAATATGGGGAATTTAACCGTCGGTTTTGCTCTTACCGGGTCTTACTGTACTTTTAAAAAAATTTTGCCTGAAATTAAAAATGTAAAAGATATGGGATATGACATAGTTCCCATACTTTCAGATAATGTTTCAAAAACTGATACAAGATTTGGAAAAGCAAAAGATTTCACAAGCGAAATTGAAGAAATATGTGAAAAAAAAGTTATAAAAACCATTCGAGAGGCAGAACCAATCGGACCGAAAAATTTACTTGACGCTCTTATAGTTGCACCCTGCACCGGAAACACTTTGGCAAAACTCGCCTCAGGTGTTACCGACACCTCAGTTACTATGGCAGTAAAAGCAACTTTAAGAAATGATAAGCCTGTCATACTGGCCGTGTCAACTAATGACGGTTTGGGAAATGCGTGTAAAAACATTGGAAGTTTATTAAACTATAAGGGAGTATATTTTGTACCTTTCAATCAGGATGACCCTTATAAAAAACCGCGTTCTTTAGTTGCCGATATGACTAAAATTTGCAAAACTCTATCTTTCGCTCTAAAAGGCGAACAAATACAACCGATTATATATGAGAAGAGCATTTGAAATATCGCATAAAAAACGCCGAAAAGAACTTTCGGCGTTTTTTGCAATTCGTTTTATTTCGTGTGTTTTGTCAATTAAAAGACAACTTCTTTGCCTGTTTTCGCAGATTCATATATTCCGCTTATTATTTTCATAATTTCGGTACCCTGTTCAGGTTTACAAATCACTTCTTCTTTTCCTAAACAGCAGTTTGCAAAATGATTAATCTCACCATCGAACATATCAACTGTATCTTTAAGAACGGGAGATGACTCCATAAAGTAACCTGTATCAGAAAGTTCAACCATATCAATTTTTGAACCATTGAACGCCAAACCTGCTTTAGTACCGTTAAGTTCAACATTTCTACCTTCTTTTACAGTGTTAAGCACCCAACTTGCTTTAACATAAAGACATGCTCCGTTCTCAAAATGCACATAACCTGATGCAAGACTTTCAACCGTTCTTTCATAAGAATTAACATCAGAAGATATCCATCCGGTTCCTGTACCTTTCATAGTATCAGGAAGATTTTCATTTATCTTACTTGTAAAACCTTTTACACTTGTTGCTTTAGGGTAGCCCATAAGATAAAGTGCAGCATCAATTTCGTGAATTGCGCCGTCAATCAAAGCACCACCACCGGCTTTATCCTTGTTTATAAACCATCCGCCGATTTTATTGCATCTTCTTATTCGGGATGCTTCTGCATAGTATATTTCTCCCATTTTTCCTGCATCAATGTATTCTTTCATAAACTTAACTTCTTTAGAAAATCTTACTACAAAAGCATACATCAATATTTTGCCTGTTTCCTTAGCAGTTTTTTCGCACTCCAATGCTTCTTCGTAGTTCATTGCAGGTGGTTTTTCACAAAGCACATGTTTACCTTTCTTAAGTGCTACAATAACTATATTCTTATGAGCAAAAGTTGGTGTAAGAATACTTACCGCATCAATATCCGGATTATTAAGAATATCGTTATAATCCGAATAATATTCAGAAATAGAATATTTTTCGGCTCTCATTTTAGCAGTGTTCTCATTCACATCGCATATTGCACATAACTTAACTTCCGGATTTTTAATATAAGATTCTATA
>JAZOMN010000236.1:0-10612 GCA_045654005.1 Clostridia bacterium | reverse complement strand
ATAAAAAAGGAGGTTTGCGTATGAAAAAAAGAATTATTTCCTTAAGTTTGGCACTTTTTATGCTTATTGCATCTTTGCCTGTTTCGGCAGCCCTGCCTCCCAACTATAAGGACATAATTGATGTTCCATGGCAGGTTTACTTTAAAGATAAAGTAACAAATTTTGATAAGTATGAGAATGTTCATCCGAGAATATGGCTTGACAATGACGATTTTGAAAGAATAAGAGGCTATGCCGAAGGCGATATGAAAAAAACATGGGAACTTGTTAAAAAGAGTGCCGATGCTCTCGTATCGGGCGGTCCGATTAAATTCTATGTAAGCGGTGAAAACGTGTGGATGAACACACAGGGGAAAGACCTTGTTAATCTTGTCTTTGCTTATAAAATTTCAAACGACAAAAAATATTTTGAAGCACTTATAAAATTTGCCGAAGAAATTTGTTCTTATCCGTCGTGGTCAAACGCGGCAGACGGAGATAACTGCCACTTGGCAGGGAATTCAAGTTATCTGGCACTTGGTATTTTCTATGACTGGTGTTATGATGAAATTTCTCCGGAACTTAAAAAGACAATTGTTGATAATATTGCAAGAAGAATAGAAGATTTTAATTATGATGCATCATATGGCTTTGATTCAATAAACTGTCATAATATGATAATCATAAACACATCTGCTTTAGTCGGTCTTTCTGCTATGTATGAAGAAATTCCTAAAGCGGAAACATACATAAAAAGAATTGCCGCAAAACTTGCTACACTTACTATGGAAGTTATGCCTGATGATGGTGCAGCATTTGAAGCAGTAAACTACTCTTCGTATTCATATCAGGGACTTATGCAGGCAGGCCTTGTTATGAGAGATTTGCTTAATGTAGATATAATAAACCATCCAACAATGGATGCCTATGCAAAATTTTCGGTTTATTCATATCTTCCCGTAAACGGATGGGAGTCGGGTTATGACGTATTTGGTTGGGGAGATGGTACTGAAACCTCCAACGGTACTTTGATTCCCGTAATGTCGCTTATGGCAAGAGAAAGGCAGAATCCTGTCTATAAATACTTCGTTGAAAAAAGGCTTGACTATGCATACAATAGAGGCGATATAGATTATGTATATTTATATCCTCTGATGTTTTATGATGAGAACTTAGAATCAAAATCGCCTGACGAATTTAAGGATAATGAAAATGGAAAACTTTATTATCCACTAGACTTTAAAACCTCGGATGCTGGTTATGTATTCTTAAAAGATTCATGGGACGGTAACGAAGCCTCTATCCATTTCCATTGTGGACCAATGCTCGGCGATACTGCTGCCGATTTCAGAAAAGTCTGGAAAGGCAACACTTTAGGCACAGGGCATAATCATCCCGATATGGGTGCGTTACTGCTCTTCGCAGAAGGCGAATGGATATTTGATGATGACGGATATATAACAGGAACTACAACAAACCATAATACTCTTACTGTTAACGGTATAGGTCAGGTGTCAGAAGCCCAAAGTGTTATAAGGCGTCAGAATACCGACTATGGTTTTACATCGTGGCAGGCAATGATTTTCGCTAAGCCTGAAATTATAGAATTTAAAACTTACGGCGATATAACCTATGTTGCCTGCGATATAACAGATGTATATCCCGATTATCATTACGGCAGTATTAACGTAAATATGGATTCATACATAAGACATTATATTTACTTAAAACCTGAAAAAACTGTACTTATAGTTGACGATGTTAAAACATTTTACGATTCAGATTTGGAATTAAGATGGCATCCGACTGTTCAGGCTGCGTCACTGCAAACTGACGGAAGTTATATATATCAGGGTAAAAACGCTGTTATGAGGCTTGAAACATTTAAAGATGACGGTGTAGAAATCATAAACGGTATGACCTCAAAAGTTGCGAACAAGCAAGGCGGAATAAAAGATGCTTTTGTTTTAAGAGCGAAAAAACACGGTAAAAAATGGGTTCAGCCTACAGCAATTACATGGGACAATAGAAACAATGGAATGCCCGTTAACACATCCTGTAAGAAAGAAGACGGATTTGTTACCTTCACTGTTGATGATTCGGTTATAAAACTTGATTTAAAAAACAATGAAATCTTAAGAAATAAAACTAATTCTGAAATCAACTTAAAAGTTGACGATAATCTTATTTTCTTAGAAAATGAAATAATTTCACAAAACGGAACTTCTTATCTTAATGAAAATGAACTTATTTCTTTATTAAATCTTGAGAAAAAAGGCGATGTAATTTCAGGAAACGGTAAAGAACTTACAGTTTCTTCTCTTAACAACAAACCTGTTATAAAGGATGACGAAAATTATATCCCTGTCCGTGAACTTTGTGAAAAGTTAAAAATTGCACTATGGTGGGATAACGATTCGGAAAGTATCAATATCGACACTAAAGCCGATACTTCAAATGCAGATGTGTTTAACCTTGCAATTTGCGGGCAGACTGCACTTCCTGACGAAAATGGAAACTACCAGATAGAACTTTTTGCAGACGAGGTTATAATTGATGCAACTCCTGTTTCAAATGGTGCAACATCAGAAGTAATTTATACCGAAACAGGCTTTGGCGAAAACAAGGTTAAGGTAACATCTTTAGATAAAACTAAAGTTAACGAGTTTACTGTTACTGTAAATCCTGTTAAAACACTTGGTAAATATCCTGTTTATAATATAGCCTCAACTGCTACTTACAGTGAAATTATTGCTTTAATTGATGGTAATGACGAAACTGCTTGGGCAGTAAACGGTGCAGGAATTGAAGCGATATTTGACTTAGGCTCGGTTGTAGATTTAAATTCTGTTTCAATGTCACTTCTTCACGGAGCAATGCGTCAGCAGATATTTGAAATTTCAGTTTCCGAAGACGGCGAAAACTATGTAGAAACATTTAACGGAAAAGCATCAGGGACTACAATGGATTTTGAAAAATATGAAGTTGGCAAAAAAGCAAGATATGTAAAAATTATATTCGGCGGTCACACAAACGGCGGCGGCTGGAATAATACAAAAGAAATTAAATTTGAATAAAAATAAAAACAAAAAAAATGGAGGGAAAATAATGAAAAGAATTTTTTCAATACTTCTAACATTAACTCTTTTGGCAGGACTAACCGCAATTCCTGCATTTGCAAGTACTGATGCGGAGGACATAGCAGTGTCAGCAGATGGACCTGTATATTACTATAATGAATTTACAGCTTCTGATAATAATTCTTTTTTGGGTGCAGGCTCTACCGCTACAGGAACAGTCGATAATGGTGTGTTTAAATTTACATTTGGAACTTTTAAATTGAACACTGTTGAAGATATAACCACTAGTTCAAATGCATCAAATATAAAGACAAAAGGTGGAATTGAAGTAAACTATGAAGAAGGGAAGAAACCCGATATTTGTGTTGAGTATAAAGTGAATGTTGATGATTTGACCGGAACTTTATATAGTACAAGTAGTAAAATGTTTTATTCAAATGCTTCGTATGGGATGGAAAGTTTATATATATTAAATGGTGCAATTCTTGCAGATAAAAATACTAAAACAGGAAAAATGCCTATTATGACAGGTTCCTTTAATAACACTTCTCATACAATTAAAATTTATTATTCAGCCACACAAAATATTAGAACTATATTTATTGACAATGTATATTATGGAACATTTAATAATGTAGAGACTGCTTTCAATTGGAGCACAAGCACAGATAAAAAATTTGATTTTGCTTTTCAAAGAAACGGAAAAACAACCAACTTAGACACATTTGAAATTGACTATGTAAAAGTATATAAAGTTGACGAAGAAATGATTTCTCTTCCATTAACTGTTGATGCTGATATTAGCATAACAGAGGGATCCAGTGAATCTTTATGGATTCCTGCAGGAAAAAAAGTAAAACTTAATTTAGGTGTAGCAGAAGGAAAGACTTATTCAGTTATTTTAAATAAAGATACAGATAATGAAAAAACTTATATTGATAGTTTTACAAGTGATTACTCTTATACAACACCTTCCTTAAGCGAAAATGATACTATAACTATCTTAGCAAATGATGCTGTAACAGTTCCAAACGAAGAAACAAGTGCGATAACAAAGCCTTATGTATTCCAGTACAAAAAAGAAGATGGCTCTACAGCGATAATTCTTCTTGGAAAATATGATGTAATAGACGGATATACAGTTTCTTCAAAAGGAATGTTTATATCCAAGTCTAATCCTGATGTTACTGTTGCAGTAGGTGAAGATTATTATCTTTGCAATATTGATAGCACAAATGATAATAAGATAAAAGACGGTAACTTTGCTATAGAATTAATTAATTCTAACTGGAAAACGGGGGATGTAATTTATTATAAGACTTATGTTAACTATAAACAAGGTGACGACTACAGCTTGAGAGTTTATGGTGCACCTTTAAGTTATACCATTCGTGACGATGAGTAAGGGAGGAAAGAGTAATGAAAAATTATATTAAACCTCAGTTAAATATTGAAAATACTTATGTTTTTTCTGAAAACATAGCAAATGCGGGAATGACATCATGGCTTAACGAACATGGGCTTTCTTCTGCAGTTTCTTTTGAAATCACAACTTATGCATCTGCATCTTAATATGTAAAGAACAAATCAAGGCGGAAGGAGGGGGTGACGTCCCCCTTCTTTTTAATGAAAAATACCAAAATTTGATATAAATTTCTTTTTTGGAAATTATTAAATTAAGATTGTAGGGGTTGGCGTCCTCGACAACCCGTTAAAAATACAGAAAGGATAAACAATGAGAAAATTAAGTTTAATTCTTGTTCTAAGTTTAATATTATCATCAATGTATATACCTGTTATTACAAAAGCATTAAGTACTGATGATTATATATATTATAACGAATTTAATTCCGAACTGTCCTCTGAGGATAAAATGGTCTTAAAACCTGTAGGAACCTCACCTCAGGATTCGGTAATAGTATCACCTTCAGATAATGCACTTTTATTCAGGGGAAGTGGGTCCGACAAATGGACTGCTTCGACATCTCATATAAGACTATGGCTTGGAGAAATCACAAACAAACCAAAACTTGTATATGAGATTAAGTTTAAGGGCGAATCTTTTGCAGGTACTGCAAATATAAGTTACAGAACAAATAATTCTGAAAGTCCGTTATTCTTTATGAATGCCGACAAAGAAATTTATGATAAATCGGGGGGAACTTTAATAACAACTTTAAGTGATGTTACAACATGGCACACAATAAAAATTATATTTGATAATGATAAAGATACTGACGGTAAATACTACCGTACAATTTTAATTGACGGTGTTAAATATCCGAATTCAAAAGTTGAAGGGAACGTTTACGCCGAAACAGGAGAATTTAGACTTTCTCCTTCGGCAAGCCTTCAGACCAATCCAACTGTAGGCGATAGAAAAATCTATTACGATTATATAAAAGTATATGAATTTTCAGATGATTTAACTGCAAACTTTAAAGCGGAAGAAAGCCTTAGACAAGTAACCGCTTCCTTTTCATTTGATGTTATAGAAGATACTCTTAAAAAAGAAAATATAACTCTTATATCGGAAGAAGATCAACCACACGTAGTTTCTGTTGAAGATATAAAGAAAGAATCGAGTACAGAATATACATTTATATTAAGTGAAAAATTAAAATGCGATACTTTATATAATGTGTCTGTTCCAGGTGTTAAATCTGTTATGGATATTGATTTGACGGGCACTTTCCAGATTAAGACAAGAGAACCTAAGTTGCTTTTAGAAGATGTTTTAGTATCAAACAGTGAAAATGTTGTAACAGGAGAGCAAATGATTGATATTCATTATACCAACGAAACAACCTCTGATTTTTTGGGTAAACTTGTTTATGCTCAGTATAAAGCGGACGGAAGTTTGATTTCCGTTACCGATACTGATGTTATTAACCTTTTAAAAGAAAAAGCAAGTGAAAAACTTTCAGTTGATGTTAATATTGATAACAATTGCGATAAAATGTTAATTTACATTTTAAATAGCGACGGAACATCATTTTCAGCAACATATAATCTTTACAAAACAAATTTAAGAGAAGTTACTGAATTGATTGTACCCCAAAATCTTACAGTTCATTTAGCATCATATTCGATTAATGAAACAACAGGTGAACTTACCATTACTGTTACTGCTGATGATGATACAACAGTAACTCTTACAGTTGAAAAAGGTAATGAAACAATTTATCACAACAGAGTAAATACTGAAAATATGAAAGCAGACTTTAAGTTTACACCGACTGAAGACGGGCAGACTTACGCTTATGAATACTCGGTAAACGGAAGTTCTGATAAAGGTAATGGAGAAATAGTTTACTATACTCCAGGTTATATTCAAGATCAGTTTGATATATTCAACAACACGGAAGATACATCAGTTGTTGACGCCTTTTTAACAAAATTTGAAGAAAACCTTAACATTGATCTTGATACATATAATGGATATTCAGATAAATCAGGAGGCAAAGAAATTGTCCAAAAATCAATAATTGCACAAAGAAAATTAATTGAACCTGATAAAAAATATGCTGATTATGAAGAATTTAAAAAAGCATTAAGTAAAGCGTGTGACCTTGCTTCTTTAAAAATTGGGGAAAAGAAAATCGAAGATTTAAAAGACTATCTTGATAATGATACTTTTACCTATTATAAAGATAATATGACAAACAGAATTAAAGGATTTATAGAATCAGAGTTGTTAGTAAGAGAGATTTTAACAATACCTGATTTGAATACTTTGCTTAAAGATACATTGATTTTTAAAGCAATTGAAAAAGGCGAAAATTATAAAATCACATCAGGAGTTATTGCAAAATATCATGCTTATATAGGCCTTGATTTGGAAGATTATTCCGATTATTTGGCACTTAAAAATTCTTATGCCGTTGATATGGCGGTTCATGGCACTTTGTATGAAAACTTTACATTGCTTAATGATGCTTTTTCAAAAGCAGTTGAAAATCAGAAAAAGAAAGAAAGTTCGCCAGCTAAACCACCTGTTTCTTCAGGCGGAGGCGGGGGCGGTTCTCCGATAGGCTTCTCAAAACCTGCTGAAACCGACCAACCTGTAACACCGCCAACAGTAGAAAAACCAAAATCATATTTTAATGATATTGAAGGTTTTGACTGGGCGAAAGATGCTATAGAAAAGCTTGCTTATCTTGGAGTCGTAAATGGTAAAGCGGATGGAATTTATGCACCAGGCGATACTGTTACAAGAGCAGAACTTGTTAAAATGGTAATTTCAGCATTTACTATTCCAAGCAGTACAGACAAAAAAGAATTTAATGATGTTAATGCTGATGACTGGTATTACACTTATGTTAATTCGGCTTACGATAGCGGAATATTAAAAGGAATTGATGAAAGCACATTCTCGCCTGACGGTTTTGTTACAAGAGAAATGGCAGCAACGGTTCTTTACAGAGTTTGCAACTTTAAGAATATTGTGCTTGATGCTTCCTTAAAAACATTTACTGACAGTGAAAACATTTCATCTTATGCAAAAGAGGCTGTTGAAACACTTGCAGGAAACTCTTATATAAACGGATATGAAGACTTGACATTCAAGCCTCAGGGCAATGTAACAAGAGCAGAAATAGCAGTTTTAATTAACAATTTACTTAAATAGAAGGGGGATATTTATGAAAAAAATTATTAGTTTATTACTTATTTTAAGTTTTGTGTTATCTTTATCCCCCGCGGTATTTGCTGATACGGTGGATATGAATGTTAACACTGAAAGCATAGGACTTTTAAATGCACTTGGAATTTCAAAAGAAACAAATCCTGAACTTAAAATAACCAGAGCAGATTTTTCAACTATGCTTACAAAGGTTATAGGCTTTGAAGCAGATGTTACGCCTGTATTTTCAGATGTTTCAGATACTTACTATGCGTCAAAAGCTATATATACTCTTTATAATATGAATCTTATAAACGGTAAAGGCGAGGGAAGATTTTTCCCTGAAGATGAGATGGCAATTGAAGAAGCAATTACCGTTATGCTAAGATTTTTAGGATATGACGAATTGGCTTATTATCAGGGCGGATATCCTACAGGTTATACGTTTGTTGCAAATGATATCAACCTTACTAAAGGCGTATCTTATAAAATCGGCGAAGTTCTTACATTAGGAAAAGCAGCAAAACTTTTTGAAAATTTACTTGAAACAAGTATGTTTTCCATAGTTATGGTTTCATCTGACGGTACTGTTTACAGACAGCAGGCAGATGATAAAACAGTAGCAAAAGTTTATCTTAAAATGGATATAGCATCAAATGTTGTTACTGCAAACAGGCATACAACTCTTTTCACACCGCTTGATTCTTCTGAAAAAAGCATTATTTTAGGAAACACAAAATATAAATCAAATAATTTTAATTCTGATTCCTATCTTGGATACTCGGTTAAAGCATATATTGATGATTATACAAATGAGATTGTATATTTGAAAAAATCAGATAAAAATAATGTTATAACTTTTGATGCAAAGGATATTGACGATATATCAAATAACCATATTTACTATAATGACGGAAATGACTACGAAGAATATCCGACTACGGCGTCAATAATTTATAATAAAAAGGCAATAACCGATTATAAAGATTTATATTTTGATATTAAAAAAGGGTCGGTAGAACTTATTGATAATAATAATGACGGCGATTTTGATGTTGTTAATATTATAAGTTATAAAAATTATGTTGTTGACTCGGTAAGCGGAGATGCAACTGTTATTCGTCTTAAAGATAATCAGGGAGTTATTGACCTTGAAAATAAATATAAAACATATAAAATATTTGATGAAGACGGATTGGAAACTCCTGTTGAAATGCTAAGCAGTAACTGTGTTTTAACGGTTATAGAAAATGCTGATAACGGTTATATAGAAATTACATATCTGGAAGAATACATAAACGGAACTGTTACGGGAATATTAACGGGCGACACGTCAATTATCTATATAGATAATGAACCTTATACAATGAGTGACTATTTTGAAAAAAACCAGCCTGAAAATATAAAGACAGGACTTTCGGGAATGTTCTTTTTAGATACTCTTGGCGAAATTGTTACTTATATGCAGATGGGGGATACAAACCGCGGATATGCATTCCTTTTAAATATTGCCGAAAAGGAAAGAGAGTCGGAAGAAATTTCTGTTAAACTCTTTACTCAGAATAATGAAACAAGACTTTTGGAAAGCGGAAAATATGTTACATTAGACGGGAACAGAATGACCGCCCAAAACGCACTTTCCGTTTTAAAACCATCTTCATCTTTTACACCTGAACTTATATATTATGAATTAAATTCAAAGGGTATGATAACTGCGATTGATACAGTTAAGCCTAATGAAAAAGATGAAACTCAGCTAAAATTGCTTCATGACAGTAAAGATGAAAAGGTAATTTTCCGTTCAGGAAGTATGACTTATGATAAAGATGAAAAAGTATCCGATTCAGTATATATAAGTAGTTCATGTGTTGTATTTACCACTCCAGAGGTTTTAAGTGCAAATGGTGATGACTATAGTGCAATCCCATGTGCAGATTTACCAAACAACACTGATCTTCCATATAAAGCATACTCAAGAAGTGAAGATGGCGTTGAAGCAGATGCTCTTGTTCTTGGAGAACTTAAAGAAATAACTTTTGATGCTTATTCTTATGTATGTGTAATAGAAAAAATAACCGAAACAGTTAATGAAGAAGGGGACAGAATGCATAAGGTTGTTTACTGGTACAGAGGCAAGTCTTATGAAAAATATACTGTAGATGATGAGCTTTTTGCTTCTGTTAATCCGGGCGATGTATTATATATTGATACAAATCTGGAAGACAAAATAAATCATTTCCATCATTTGTTTGATTTAAAACAACAAAAAGTCAACAAAGACAACCTTGACCAATATAAAGACAGAGGAAGAAAAGAGTCCCACAGATTTACCTTTGGTTACGGATATGATGTTATAAATTCTAATTTATTCAAAATGTCTTTGGTTACACCATCAACGGTTGCAGATGAAAAAACCGAAATTGAATTTCACAGACCTGGGAATTTTATGTACAATGTAATTGAAATGCCAAACGGAAATGTAAAAGTAAGTGTGGGTACAATCAATGATATAAAAGATTTTGAAAATTTCGGACAAAATTACAGTAAGATATTTATTCATCAGACGTATATGACTGATTACGACCTTGTAATATACAATAAGCGATAGAAATGGTTTTAGATATGTTAAAAGAAATTATAAAAATTGTAAATGAAGTAACCGGTTTCTCTTTTGAGAAACCGGTTAAAGCCGTTGATATAAAGGATGTATATGTTAAAGATGCCGAAAACGAAATCTTAGTCGGCGGAAGTGAAAATGCCGACTATGCAAGGGCTTTAACTCTATATGCAAAAGAATATCAAAAAGGCAACAAGGGTTTTGAAATAAAAGAAAAAAGGCATTTTAAAAAACTTGGAGCATATTTTGATGTGTCCCGCGGCGGAGTTCTTACGGTATCAACTATAAAAAAATATGCAAAAGAAATGCTTT
>JAZOMN010000235.1:0-7611 GCA_045654005.1 Clostridia bacterium | reverse complement strand
GGTATGGATATAGAGGGAGTGCAAGTTGGTTGATGATGGAATAGTGTCCTTTAATATTATCGCACATTTTTAACACTTCAACCGCAAAATCCATAGATAATTCTGCCAGGTTATTTTCTGCCATTTAAAACACCTCTTTATGACATTATACCACGAGTTGCAAGTATTTCTGAATTTGATGAAATTAAATCCGTCTTTGCTCCGCCGCAGCGATTTCATCTGCGTAGCAGATTTCATCTACGGAGTGGATTTATCCCGTCATCAGACGGATTTAGATGAAAAAAAGCACCAATCTTGATAAAAGATTGATGCTTTTTTTGGTACACCATCAGGGACTCGAACCCTGGACACCCTGATTAAGAGTCAGGTGCTCTACCATCTGAGCTAATGGTGCATATATAGTGGAGCTGACGAGCGGACTTGAACCGCCGACCTCCTCCTTACCAAGGAGGTGCGCTACCAACTGTGCCACGTCAGCATATAATATCCACAACAAAACTATTATATTATATTTTACATAAAAAGTCAATAGTAAATTTGATTTGACAAGGTTTTTTTGATTTTAATAACCGCTTTTTTTGTTATTGTTTGCGTTTCTTTTCATAGAATCAATAAATTGCTCTACCTCTTTTATTTCAATAGCATTAAGTTTAGAGATTTTTTTAAGAAGCGATGTATCATCTCTTTTATATAAGATTTCAATAATAGGTATATTTAAAACTTCTGATATTGCTTGAATATGACTGTGATCAACGTAAACATTTCCGTTTTGATAGGTTTTTAGCCTGTCAACACTTATCTGGGTTAAAGAAGACAATTCTTCTAAAGACATTTCAAGAGATGATAATATCTCTTGAATTTTTTGAGTTGAGTATTCTTCGTTTGCGTATGATGTTGAGGGCTCGCTTGCTTTGTATGTTGAGGTGCTGAAATTAGAAATATTATATATTACCGGAGATTTTTCATATTTGTTTTTTTCGGTTTTATATTTTGTTTCAGAATCCGTTCCAAGAAGTAAATAAACAGGGGATACCTGTAAATATTCTGCTATTTCACACATTTTGGTTATAGTAAGTTTTTCGATTTCTCCCGTTTCATATCTGTAATATGTTGAAACAGACTTACCGATTTTTTTTGCTATTTCCTTTGGATTTATATTAAGTTCAATTCGTCTGTCACGCATTCTTTGCCCAATGTTCATTATATCACCTCAATATAATTTTAACACATTCTTTTTAAACTTGCAACAAAGTTTTTCAGATTTTTTGCAAAAAATGCGAAAATCTATTGACAATTATAGTTTTATGTGTTAAATTAAAGTTGTCGCATAAAATGCGAAACAGGGGGAATATCAGAATGTTAGAAAATATAATATCTAAAAGGGGATATACTTTGCAAACTCTTGCAACAGAATTAGGAATTTCTGTAAAGTCTTTAAAAAACAAACTAAAAAGAAAGTCTGAATTTAAAGTTGGAGAAGTTTTGAGAATCACTCTTTTACTTAAACTTAATTATAACGAAGTAAGCGTTATTTTTTTTAAATAAAAATTCGCATTTTTTGCGAAAATACGACATAATTTTTTTGGTTGAAGAGGGAGGACGAATATTGGAAAATTATGAAATAACTTATGAATTATTTATGGAAAGTAAAAATAATGAAGATATAGGTGAGTATAATACATATAGTATAAGAGATAAAAGCGGAAGTGTTTGTGTAAGCGATATAACAACAAATCTTAAAGAAGCGTTAGAGATTTTAGTTGTGTTAAATTCCAATAAGGTAAGTACAGTGCATTTAAAAGATGTAATAGAAGATTTGCTTGAATAAAAAGGCTATCATTTAATAAAAATGATAGCCTTTTAATATTTTATTATAGTTTAATTATTATAACGCCTGAAAGTTCATCTGCTTTACCGATTGTATATATTTATTATTTAATATATTCAACGCATCTGCTTAGGCGAATAACCGAATTTGTTTTTAAAGGAAACGCTGAAATATTCAACAGAATTAAATCCTGATTCAAAGCACGCTTCCGAACAACTTTTATTTCCGTACTTAATAAGATTGTGTGCATAATCAAGCCTTAAATTGTAAAGATATTTCTGAAAAGAAATGCCCATTTCCTTTTTAAAACAATAACTGAAATAATTAGGTGTATAGTGACATATATCAGCGACATCTTTTACATTAATCTTATTTTTAAAATTATCGTGAATAAAATTAAGTGCATTGACTATTGATAGATTAGAAGATGCAGTTGAAAGTTTTTTTATAGAATTTCTCATAATCAGAATAAATAACTGTTCCAAAGCGTTTCTTATAAGCATTTCCTGTATAAGAGAAGTTCTGTTTGTTTTTTCTGAAATCAAAAAATTACAGAGTGTTTCAGCTGTCAGATAGTCTTTTTTGTTTAATTTTGCAATAATAGGGAATTGGTCCAAACTGCATATCTTATATAGATTTTCATTAAATATTTTATGAGTGAATTTTATACTGTAAGCATCAAAGGATTCATCTTCATATACTTCGTTATAGTGAAAATCAAACGGACTTAATATGATTGCTGTACCTGGTTCGAATTTACATTCTGTATTATTTAAATATTGTGTTCCATGATTTCTTTTAAATAGTGATATTAAAAAATGAGAATGCCAATGCATCATTCCCGTTGTAACATTTTTTAATAATTCGGCATCGTAGTATTTATCTTCAATGTCAAATCTTTTAGGCAAGAAAGATTGTCGTTTCATTTTTACCCATCCTAATACATCATAATACATATATTATATATAAAAAAACAACATAAGTCAATTAAATTTATTTACATATTTATTTTTGTGTGATATAATGAAAAAAAGGAGATGTAATATATGGATAAAACAAGAAAAATTGTGAGAGCATCAATGCTCGCAGCTATTATATTTGTGGTAACAGCATTGATAAAAATTCCTGTTCCTAAAGGATACATAAACTTAGGCGATGCCGTTATTTTAATTTCTGCATGGACGCTTCCGCCATTCTATTCATTCTTGGCAGCAGCAGTAGGATCGTTTCTTTCTGACATGGTTTTGGGATATACGATATATGCTCCTGCGACCTTTTTTATTAAAGGATTTATGGCTTTAATATTTTACTTTTTATATAAACGTTTATCTTTAAAATGTAATAATATTGTACCATTCCTTTTGGGAGGAATTATTGCTGAAATTTTTATGGTGTTAGGATATCTTTTGTTTGAAAGTTTTCTTTACGGATTTATTCCATCACTTATAAATACACCGATTAATCTGATTCAAGGGAGCGTAAGTCTGATAGTTGGCGTTATATTTTATAAAATGGTAAAAAAAAGAAATAAGTTCTAAACTTATTTCTTTTTTATATTTAATACTATTTTATAATCTCTTCTGCTAATGATTTAATTTCTTCAATGTTGTTATCGGAAACTTTTGATTTAATGCTTACAGTTTTCTCAAAATATTCAATTCCGTTTGAACTTTCAAGCATTTTTTTAATAACTTTTTCACACATTGGCGCCCATGAGCCATTTTCAATAATACCGACTTTTCTTGATTTAAAGTTTCTTTCGGTTAAATGGTTTATAAATTCTCTCATGCAAGGGAAAATACCTGTGTTATAAGTGGTGGTTGCCAAAATCGTTTTACTGTACTTAAATGCTAAAGCAACTGCTTCGTGAATATCGCATCTTGTAAGGTCCATTATTTTATAGTTTTTATAATTATTCTTTTCCAACTCTTCTTTTAATATTTCAACTGCTTCTTTTGTGTTGCCATATACCGAACTGTATGCTATTAAAACACCATCTTCTTCAGGGGTATATGAAGACCATTTATCATATTTGTCAATATAATATGAAAGATTGTCTGAAAGTACAGGGCCGTGTAAGGCGCAAATTCGCTCTATTTGAAGATTTTGTGCTTTCTTAAGTACATTTTGCACCTGAGCACCAAATTTGCCAACTATGCCTATATAATAACGCCTTGCTTCGTCTATCCATTCTTCATTTGCATCAATTGTTCCGAATTTACCAAAACCGTCTGCAGAAAATAATGTTTTGGTATTTGATTCATAAGTCATAATAACTTCGGGCCAATGTACCATCGGTGCGTTTATAAAATTAAGAGTATGATTTCCTAAAGAAAGTGTATCGCCTTCTGTTACTGCAATCATTCTGTCATTATAATCTGTTCCGAAAAATTGTTTTATCATAGGATATGATTTTGTACCTGATACAATTTTTGCATCAGGGTATTTTTCCATAAATTTATCAATATTGGCAGAATGGTCAGGTTCCATGTGCTGTATTATAAGATAATCAGGATTTCTTCCGCCTAAAATTTTATCTAAATTTAAAAGCCATTCTTCGCCAAATGATTTTTCTACTGTATCAAAAACGGCAATCTTTTCATCTGAAATAACATAAGAGTTATATGCCATTCCGTTTTTTACTTTATATTGTCCTTCGAATAAATCTATATTTTTATCATTTATTCCTATGTAATAAATGTTATCTGTAATTTTCATTTTTCTTCTCCTTTGTTCGTTATAATCGAGAAACTAGGAAAAAATCTTCAGAATGGACAAATTTAGCCCGTAGGGTGGAACCCGAAGGCGTACTAAGTACGTCGAGTAAATCATAAAAGATAATCTGTATCCATTGCCTTAATCAATAAAAAATCTTATCTATCTGCGTTGTCGCATTTGATATACTTTGTATTATCAAATCCTTTCGCCTTGATATATAAGTTTTTTATTGATTAAGGTCGTAGATTTTTTAATAAGTTTTTTTGGTTGATATCAAAGAATAAGGCGCAGAAAATATTCTTTATATTTTCGAGCATTTTTCGAAGATAGCGACAAAAAACTATTAAAAAACAATGGAGACAAATTGTCTTTTATGATTAAATTTGTTCATAGCAAAAAGTTCATTAAATTCAAAGATTTTGAAAAAATCTTTACCTTGTTATAACACAATCTTTCGTTATTTATTGTATATTACTTTTATCGGAACGACACATAGATCGCTTACTACTTTTTGCGGTCTGGAGTTTTTTTACAGTTTCTATTATTCTGCTTTTGAAAAATCTTCTTTACCTACACCGCAAAGAGGGCAGGTAAAATCTTCGTCGATATCTTCCCATTTTGTGCCCGGATTAATGTCGGCACTAACTTCTCCTGCTTCTTCATCATAAACGTATCCGCATACATTGCATACATATTTCATAATAATATCTCCTTATAATTTATTTTTTTAAAACTAAAACTCTTTTAATTCCCGCTAAATCCTTTTCGATTTCAATTAATTTGAATTTTCCTGAATTTTTGGAATAATTGTATAAATATTCCCATTGATTATATCCCATTTCGAGTAAAATTATTCCGTTTTCATTCAAATTATCGGAATAAACATCAATTATTCTTTTGTAGAATTTATACTCGTCAACAGGGGATAAAAGAGCAATTTTCGGCTCATAATTTTTTACATCTTTTTCTAAATTCTCATAGTCATTTTCGTTGATGTACGGTGGGTTTGATACTATTAAATCATATTTTTCATTTATAGTATCTCTTAAAATATCTTTTTTTATAACATGAATTCGTTCTTTTAAATTATGTTTTGCAATATTTTTATTTGCAACATTTAATGCTTTTTCAGAAATATCAACCAATGTGACGTTGCTGTTTTTAAATTGGGTGGCAAGGGATATGCCTACACACCCTGAACCTGTGCATAAATCAAGTATTTTAATGTTATCTTCTTTTTTGAATTCTTTGATTGCTTTATCAATAATTATTTCTGTATCAGGTCTCGGTATAAGCACATTAGAATTTACAAAAAAATCAAGAGAATAAAATTCACAAATGCCTGTTATATATTTAACAGGCATTTTTTCTGCTCTTTTTTTTATAAGTTCTTCATATTGTATAAATAATTCTGAGGGCAGTTTATCATTTTTATGAACAAGAAGATAATTTTTATCGCATTTTAGTATATGGCATAATAATATTTTTGCATCTGAAAGAAAACTTTCTACATCGTTTTCTTTTAAAATATCAGTACCGTATGTTAATGCGTCATAAATTGTTTTTACCATTTGTCTTCATCTCTGTTTTCTGAAATAACGGCTTTTAATGCAGTAAGAGCAACTTCAATCTGGCTTTCGTCAGGCTCCTTAGTTGTAAGGTGCTGAAGTAAAACACCGGGTTTTGAGATAAACCTTGTAAATGCATTATCGTATTTTCCTGCAATTTTAATAAGTTCATAAGATAATCCTGCAACAACGGGGAGTAAAAGAAGACGATATAAAAGTCTGTATTTTAAAGACCCCCATGATATCAAGGAAAATACCAAAATACTTACTATCATAACTATAACAAGAAAACTTGTTCCGCATCTTGGGTGAAATCTTGAATATTTTTTTACGTTCTCAACAGTCAGTTCGTCTCCGTGCTCATAACAGAATATAGATTTATGCTCTGCGCCGTGATACATAAAAACTCTTTTAATATCTTCCATTTTTGATACAAAATACAGATATAAAAGGAATATTCCAAGTTTAATAACACCTTCAACAATGTTTAAAAATATAACATTTATCTCAGGGAACGGAATTTTAATAAGCCCTGCAAGAAAGTTGGGAAGAAGCATAAATAAACCTATTCCGATAACCAATGAGAAAAGTACCGATATATACATTACAACAGTAAGTAATTTATCACCGAACTTATCTTGCAACCATTTTTCAAATTTAGACATTTTTTCGGGTGAATCTTCTTCGTCCTCAAAAAACTTTGCAGAATACATAAGGCAGGAAACCCCTGTGTACATTGATTCAAAAAATGAGAAAACACCGCGAAGCAGTGGTATTTTATTTATTTTCCATTTAACGCTGAGTAAATTCAGCGGTTTTTTTTCAATTTCTATATGACCGTCAGGGCATCTTACAGCAGTTGCAATATCTTTTGTACCGCGCATCATAACGCCTTCAATAACTGCCTGACCCCCAACACTTGTTGCGCTAAATTCTTTGCCCATTTTTAACACCTCCATATTCTTTATTATCTCATTTATAAAGGATAAAGTCAATAATTTTAACAATATGTTTACATATTAAATATTAAGTTCTTCCCAGTAAGTATATTTTTCATTTAATAATTCTTTGGTTTCGTCAAGTAGTTTGCATTTCTCGTTTAAGAGTTCATAGTCTGATGCGTTTTTTTCGTCAGAAATTTCTTCTGTAAGAATATTTATTTTTTCTTCCAGTTCTTCAATTTCTTTTTCCGTTTTCTTTATAAGATTGGCAATTCTCACTTCTTCTGCACGGTCTTTTTTTGAACGGTAATAACTTTCTTTTTCTTTTGATTCTTTTTTTACTACCGGTTGCTTGATGGTTTCAATTTTGTTTTCCAAATAAGAATCGTAATTTCCCTCATAAATTGTAAATCCGTCTTTGCCAAGTTCGGCAATTTTTGTAGGGATTTTATTAAGTAAATATCTGTCGTGCGAAACCATAATGATTGTGCCGTTGTAATCTTTGAGGCATTCGTCCAAAACTTCTTTTGACGATAAATCGAGGTGATTTGTAGGC
>JAZOMN010000234.1:0-2742 GCA_045654005.1 Clostridia bacterium | reverse complement strand
TTTCTTTATTCCTTTCTACACTTTCATATAAAGGAGACATCGCTCGAAGTCTTGCAACAATTTCCTTTAATTTTTCTATAATATAGTAAACTTCTTCTTCAGTATTGAAATCACCAAATGTTATTCTCAAAGTCCCATGTGCTATTTCGTGAGGAAGACCGATTGCAAGAAGAACATGAGACGGATCAAGTGAGCCGGATGTACAAGCAGAACCGCTTGATGCACATATCCCCGCTAAATCAAGAGATAAAAGCAACGCTTCCCCTTCAATATATCTGAATGATATATTTGCATTGTTACAAAGTCTTTTTGTTCTGTGCCCGTTAAGTCTTACATAAGGTATTTCTTTTAAAACAGTATCTATATATAAATCTCTTAACTTTGATATTTTTTCTGCTTTCTTGTCAATATCCTTAACAGCCAATTCCATCGCTTTACCGAAACCGACAATACCTGATACATTTTCAGTTCCTGCTCGTCTGCCTTTTTCCTGACCGCCGCCATGTATATACGGATAAAGTTTAACGCCTTTTTTTACATAAAGGGCGCCCACACCTTTCGGGCCGTATATTTTGTGGGCAGTTACTGACATCAAATCAATATTAAGTTCTTTAACATCTATTTTAACATTTCCGACTGCTTGTACAGCATCGGTATGGAATAATACATTATGTTCCTTTGCAATTTCACCGATTTCCTTAATAGGCTGTATCGTACCTATTTCATTGTTTGCAAAAATAATTGAAATAAGGATAGTTTTATCAGTAATAGCATCTTTAAGTTCATTCAAGTCAATAAGACCGTTTTCGTCAACATTAAGATATGTTACATTAAAACCATTCTTTTCTAAGAATTCCGTTGTATGCAAAACTGCATGATGCTCAATCTTTGTTGTTATAATATGATTGCCTTTATCTTTCATTGAATATGCAATGCCCTTAATCGCCCAGTTATCTGCTTCTGATGCACCTGATGTAAAGATTATTTCTTTTGGGTCAGCATTAAAAGCATTTGCAATTCTTTCACGTGCATTTTCTATTGCGCGTTTTGAATTAGAAGCAAATTTATATATAGAAGAAGGATTTCCGTATTCATTTTCTATAAACGGCATCATTTCATCTATAACTTCTTTTTTTAATCTGGTTGTTGCGGCATTATCCGCATATATAAATTTATCCATATCTTGATATACCTTCTTGTAAATATTATTAACTAATTATATAATACACTATTTTTTTCTATTTTACAACTGTTTAATTATAAAATATTATTAAATATTTTGATTTTTTTTTATGAGATTTATACTAAAATATGGCTTGATTGATTATAAAAACTGTTATATAATAGAATAAAACAATTAACGAAAGGAATTATTATGAAAATATTTGATACAATTTGTGCAATTTCCACCCCTGTTGGTACAGGCGGAATTTCTGTTATAAGAATAAGCGGTGAAAACGCTTTTTACATTTCTCAAAAAATATTTAAATCAAAGTTTGGAAAAACAATAGACGCTATGAAAAGTTTTTCTATTCTTTTTGGAAATATATATGACGCAGACGGTCACGAAATTGACGAAGTTTTATTATCAAAATTTGAAGCACCTAACTCATTCACAGGTGAAAACGTTGTTGAACTGTCCTGTCACGGCGGTATGGCTGTTACAAAAATGATATTAAAAGAGTTGATACGAGCAGGTGCCCGTATGGCAGAAAACGGAGAATTTACAAAAAGAGCCTTTTTAAACGGCAAAGTTGATTTATCTCAAGCAGAAGCGATTATTGATATTATAAACGCAAACGATGAATATAATGTATATTCAGGAGAAAATCAATTAAAAGGAAAACTATCGGAAAAAGTAAATTTTATAAGAGATAGTTTAATTAATGCAACTGCAAGTATAATAGCCGTTATTGATTACCCGGAAGAAGATATTGACGAAATCACAACAGAAGAAATTATCAATACATTAGAATCTTCAAAAAATAAAATCAACGAACTTATAAAGACTTATAGTACAGGCAAAATAATTAAAGAAGGTGCAAAAATAGTTATTGCCGGAAAACCTAATGTTGGTAAATCTTCGCTTCTTAATGCACTTTTAAAAGAAAATCGCGCTATTGTAACAAATATAGCAGGTACAACAAGAGATACATTAGAAGAATCGATAAATATTGACGGCTTAAAAGCACATATTGTTGATACAGCGGGAATAAGAGAGAGCGACGATATTGTTGAAAGTATCGGAATTGAAAAAGCCTACGAAATGATAAACGAAGCCGACCTTATATTATTTATTATTGATACATCTTCCCCTCTTTCAGACGAAGATTTGGAAATAGCAAATAAAATTAAAGACAAAAACACCTTTGTTATTTTGAATAAAATAGATTTAAATAACGAATTTGATATTTCACCTGTTGAAAATATATTAAAAAATGCTAACTATATACAAACAAGTGCTAAAGAATTAACAGGAATAAATGAACTTACCGATAAAATAAAAAATTCCATCTTAAACGGCGAAGTTAATATAAAGGAAAATTTGTATATAACAAACGAAAGGCATTTTGAAAAACTTAATCTTTCTCTTTCTTACATTGAAAAAGCAATATCTGATATTAAACTGGGAGTTTTTCCTGATATAGTTTCAATTGAAATTGAAAATGCAATATCTGCACTCGGAGAAATCACAGGCTTAACAGTAAGTGAAGAAATTATAAGTAATATTTTCTCAAGATT
>JAZOMN010000233.1:0-9798 GCA_045654005.1 Clostridia bacterium | reverse complement strand
TGATGTTGGTGGCGATGATGCAGGTGCAATCGCTTTAGGTCGTTTTTTTAGTTATTTTTCACAAGAAAACTATCAAATGTATTCAGTAATAAATACTAAACGACCATTGACGGATAACAAAGAAGATATTATAATAGTAATAAGGGATATTAATTATAACTCCCGATTAAAAATAACAGGTCTTATAAATAACACCAATTTATCTTATGAAACAAAATGTGAAGATATATTAAAAGGTGAAAAAATTGTTAAGTCTGTATGCGATGAATTGAATCTGCCTTTTATATTTACATCTCTACTTACAGAGTATGTATCAGAATATAAAAAAATGTCTGACAGCAAGTTGTTTCCCATAAAGAAATATCTTAATCTGCCATGGCAAATATAGAATAATTTCGGAGGTAAGAAAATGGCGAAAATTATTATCAATGAAGAGCTGTGTAAAGGTTGTGGGCTTTGCACAACAGTATGCCCTAAAAAAATATTGGAACTGTCGAAAGACAAACTTAACTCCAAAGGGTATCATCCTGCATATTTAAAAGACGAATCACAGTGTATTTCCTGTGCTTTTTGTGCTACAATGTGTCCGGATGTTGTAATTGAAGTCAGAAAGGATTGATTATAATGGAAAAAGTACTTATGAAAGGTAACGAAGCGATTGCTGAGGCCGCTATGAGAGCAGGTTGCAGGCATTTCTACGGTTATCCTATAACACCTCAGACAGAGGTTTCTGCTTATATGGCAAAAAATATGCCTAAAGTAGGCGGACTATTTATGCAGGCAGAAAGTGAAATTGCTGCTATAAATATGGTTTACGGTTCTGCGTCTGCAGGCGTTCGTGCCATGACATCTTCTTCAAGTCCCGGTATCAGCTTAAAAGCCGAAGGTATATCCTATATGGCAGGTGCTGACCTTCCGTGCGTTATATTAAATATCGTAAGAGGAGGCCCTGGTCTTGGTGGTATTCAGCCTGCACAGTCTGACTATTTCCAGGCAACAAAAGGTCTTGCTCACGGTGATTTTAACCTTGTTGTTCTTGCTCCGTCTTCAATTCAGGAATGTGTTGACTTGACTATGGAAGCATTTGATATTGCCGATCAGTACAGAATGCCTGTTATGATTATGGGTGACGGTATGCTCGGTCAGATGATGGAACCTGTTTCTTTCGGGGAATATAAAGGAAGAAATCTACCTGAAAAAACATGGGCAACAAATGGTACAGGTTTAAAGAGAAAACATAATGTTATAAATTCACTTTACATAGACCCTGACACGCTTGAAAAAACAGTTATTGACAGGGATAAAATGTATAATGAAATCAAAAAGACCGAAGTTAAGTATGAAACTGAAAATATTGAAGATGCAGATATAATTATGGTTGCATACGGTACAATCGGAAGAATTGTTAAAAATGCTATTGCTAAAGCAAGAGAAGAAGGCTTAAAAGTTGGTTTAATAAGACCTATAACATTGTGGCCATTCCCTGAAGAAGTAATAAATAAAGCGGCAGATACCGCAAAAGCATTCATTTCTGTTGAAATGAGCACAGGTCAAATGGTTGAAGATGTAAAACTTGCGGTTAACGGAAAAGCAAAAGTTGACTTTTACGGCAGAACCGGCGGAGTTATTCCTCTACCTGATGAAATTTTAGCAAAAATCAAAGAAGTTGCAGGAGGTATAAAATAATGAGTGTAGTATTTAAAAAACCAAATGCTCTTGCAGATGTTCCTTTTCACTATTGTCCGGGCTGTACTCACGGTATAGTTCACAGACTTGTCGCAGAAGTAATTGACGAACTTGGTATAGAAGGCAAAACTGTTGGTATAGCACCTGTTGGATGTTCTGTTTTTGCATATAACTATTTTAATTGTGATATGGTTGAAGCGGCTCACGGTAGAGCCCCTGCAGTTGCTACAGGCGTAAAAAGAGCAAACCCTGATAATATTGTATTTACATATCAGGGAGACGGAGACCTTGCTGCTATTGGTACAGCGGAAACTGTTCACGCAGCAGGCAGAAGCGAAAATATAACAATTATATTTATAAACAATGCAATTTACGGTATGACAGGGGGGCAAATGGCTCCTACATCGCTTGTTGAACAAATAACACAAACAACACCTTACGGAAGAAAACCTGAAACACAGGGTTATCCTATTAAAGTTTGTGAAATGTTATCAACACTTGACGGAACTACTTATGCCGAAAGAGTTGCTGTTAATAATGTTAAAAACATCAGAAATGCTAAAAAGGCAATAAAGAAAGCATTTGAAAATCAGATTAACAAAAAAGGTTTTTCAATTGTTGAAGTTTTATCAACCTGTCCTACAAACTGGGGATTATCTCCTGAAGAAGCGTTAAAATGGGTTGAAGAAAAAATGATGCCTGTTTATCCTCTTGGTGTATATAAAGATACGGAGGATGTGTAATTATGAATCATGAAATTATTATTGCAGGATTTGGCGGTCAGGGCGATCTTTTTGCAGGTAAATTATTAGTATAAACAGGAATGGTGGTTGATAAAGCAGTGTCCTGGTTACCTTCATACGGTCCTGAAATGAGAGGCGGAACATGTAACTGTCACATTATATTGAATGACACATCGGTAGGTTCTCCTTATGTAGTTAATCCAACCGAAGCAATTATACTTAACAAACCGTCTTTTGATAAATTTGAATCAAGTGTTTTACCTGGCGGTAAATTGTTCTATGATAGTTCTTTATGTGATAATGAACATAAAAGAGATGATATAGAATATATCGGTATTCCGGCAACAACAATGGCTTATGATATGAATGCATCAAAACTTGCCAATATGATTATCACAGGTAAAGTTTTAAAAGAAACAGGAATGTTTAAATTAGAAGATGTGTTTACAGCACTTTCAAAACTTATTCCGCCAAAAAGAGCAGAAATGCTTGAAATAAACAAAAAAGCAATAGAAAGCGGATTTAATTATTAAAAGAAAGGTCAAAACTCATACAATATGTGACTTTTGGCCTTTTATAGTGTAATGTACACATAAAAAAAGGTACATTTAGTGTTTTTTTATAAAAAATTCATAAAAATATAATAATATTTCTTGAAATTTAATTTAGTGTATGATAAAATATTCATATAAAATATATATACATAAGGAGGAATTACAGTGTTAAAGAAAATTATTTCAATATCACTGATAATTACCATGGTTTTAAGTTTTGCATTTGTTGTATCGGCAGAAGGTTTTTCTGATGTTGACGAGGCAAAATATTCATGGGCTGTAACTCAAATTAACGATATGGCGGAAAAAGGAATAATCAATGGTTATCCTGACGGAACATTCCAGCCTGCTAACGGAATTACTAAAATAGAAGCAATGCTTCTTATTTCCAGAATATTAGGAATAAATAATGATGTATATTCCGACTCTTTAGACGATATATATAGTGTATATGAAGAGGATTTAGATAAATTAAATCTTCAGTATGAAAATGAAATTGCATTTTTAATTTATAAAGGCGTTTTCGCTTTAGGTGAAATTGAAGAAATTGCACCTGAACTTAAAGAGCCATTACTTAGATATGAAGCCGCAGAATACTTAACAAAAGTACTTGACGCAAATGCGGACCTTTCTGATAACGATACCGGTTATTCTGATGAAAGCAGTATCCCAAGTGCCTCAAGAGCGTATGTTAAATATGTAAAAGAGCAGGGAATAATGCAAGGGATGACCGAAACTACATTTGACCCTTCATTCCAGGTTAACAGAGCGCAAATGGCAGTTATGTTATATAGAGTTATGGATAAAAAAGAACTTTTATTTATGGAAGGTACATACGAAGGTATCGCAGGAAAGCAAATCAATGTGAAATTATCTTCAGGAAACGGCAGTTATGATGTTTCAGAAGCAGAATTTTACAAAAATGACGAAGTTTGCGAAAATGATGATATTGCAATCGGAAATGATGTTGTTTTAGTATTTGAAAATGCTGTACTAAAAAGAGTTGAAACAGTTTATGTTGCTCCAGAGGTTTCTAAAACTGTTGTAGGTCAGATTAAGGAATTGGTTTTAACAACTGTTAAAACAATTAAAATTGAAAACAGTGCAACGGACGAAGCAGAAATTTATTCAGTTTCACCTACCTGTGAAGTTTATGTTGACGGTAATATTGCAACATTATCCGTTTTAAGAACAAAAGATAACTCAAAATTATATCTTGATTCTTCAAATACTGTTGTAAGAATAGATATTCTTGATGCAAGTTATGATTTTTCTGACGGTATTATAAAAGATATATCTTACGAAGGTTCAAGAATTGATGTTTTAAGAAAAGACGGAACTTTGGAAACATACTATGTTTCTGACGATATAGTTGTTACAAGAAATTCAAAAGATTCAACTCTTGCTAATCTTTTAGTAGGCGATGAAATCAAATCTTGTATCGTAAGATATAATAAGATTGATAAACTTTCAGTTAAGAGTGAAATCGGAAGTTCTTCAGGAACAATTACTGAACTTCTTATCGCTAAACAATCATCAATTGTTGTTACTAAAAACGGAGTACAAACAAGATACCCTATAACAAATTCTTTGAAAGTTTTCTTAGACGGAAAAGAATGTGAAATTTACGACTTAAGACTTGATATGGTTGCTGAAATTACAACTGACAGCGGAGCAGTATCAGAAATCAATGTTACATCAGTTGAAGAAGTTGGCCAGATTTCAGGGGTTGTTGAAAATGTAAATCCATCATACGGATTTATCGATGTTAAAACAACTGACGGTTCTTCAAAACAAATCTTTGTTTCAAGTTCAACAAAGATTACTCAGGACGGTGCTACCACCGCTACAAAAACAATTAAAAATATCTATGAAGGCGATTATGTAGTTGTTATAGGTAAAACAGTTAACGGAGCGTTCCAGGCTACAACAATTGTTATAGTTGATTAGTACCTTGTGGTTTTAATTAAAATTTTGCCCTATTTTTGCAGAGATTTCTGCGAATAATAATATTTTAGGAGGAGACACCTATGAAAGATTACACTACTGATGCGATTAGAAACATTGCACTTGTTGCTCACGGGGGAACAGGTAAAACTAATTTAGCAGAAGCAATGCTTTACAATGCTAAATTGATTGACAGGCAGGGAAAAGTTAGTGATGGAAATACCGTAATGGACTTTGACCAGGAAGAAATTAAGAGAAAAATTTCTATTAATACTTCTCTTGCAAGTTTTGAGTGGAATGATTGTAAAATTAATATTATAGATACACCGGGATATTTCGATTTTGTTGGCGAAATGATTGAAGGTACATCTGTTGCTGACGGTGTTGTTATTATGGTAAGTGGTAAATCAGGAGTTCAGGTAGGAACAGAAAAAGCATGGGCAGTAGCAGAAAAAAATAATATACCTAAAATAATATTTGTTAACGAAATTGACGAAGAAGAAGTTGATTTTACAACTGTAGTTAACCAGCTTAAAGATGCGTTTGGAAAATCAATTGCACCTTTATACATACCAATAAGAGAAAATGGAAAAGTAATCGGTTTTTACGATGTTATTCACGGCGAAGCAAGAAAATATGTAACAGGCGGTAATGAACCTATGCCTTTACCTTCTGAATATGAAGCGGAAGTTAAGGAAAATACCGATATGTTATCAGAAGCCGTTGCAGAAACAAGTGAAGAACTTATGGATAAATACTTTAACGGCGAAGAATTTACTAAAAAAGAAATTCTTTCTGCAGTTAAAAAAGGTATTGACGAATGTACAATGGTTCCTGTATTGTTTGGTTCAGCGCTTAAAAATATCGGTATAAAAGCGCTTGTTGATGCTATTTGCGAATATTTCCCTGCACCAAACGAAATTAAGCAAAGAAACGCTTATAAACCGGGTACTGAAGAAATAATTGAAATCAATACTGATAGCGGAGCACCTACATCTTTATTCGTATTTAAAACTCTTATTGACCCTTATGTAGGTAAATTAAGTTATTTCAAAGTTATGTCAGGAACTTTAAAATCTGACTCAACTTTAAAGAATATAAGAAAAGGTGAAGATGAAAGAATTTCAAGATTATTTACAATGTGCGGTAAAAAGCAGATTGAAGTTAAAACTCTTTCTGCAGGGGATATCGGTGCTGTAAATAAACTTGCTATTACTAAAACTGGCGATACACTTTGTGACCCTAAAAATCAAGTAGAATATGAAAAACTTGTATTCCCTAAACCTGCTTTATCATTAGCAGTTTTACCGAAAGAAAAAGGTGATGAAGAAAAAATCAGTGCAGGTCTTTCTAAATTAAGAAATGAAGACCCAAGTTTCAATTTCTATAATAATACTGAAACTCATCAGCTTATTATTTCGGGTATGGGCGAACAACACATTGATGTTATCGTAAGCAAATTAAAAGCAAGATATGGCGCTGAAGTTACTTTGGCAGAACCAAAAGTTCCTTACAGAGAAACTATCAAGAAAAAAGTTACCGCTGAAGGTAAACATAAGAAACAATCAGGCGGTCACGGTCAGTATGGCCACGTTAAAATTGAATTTGAACCTGGAACAAGCGAAGGATTGGAATTTGCAGAACAAATCTTTGGCGGAAGTGTTCCTAAGAACTATTTCCCTGCAGTAGAAAAGGGACTTTTAGAAAGTATAGAACACGGTGTTTTAGCAGGATATCCTGTTGTTAACTTAAAGGCTACACTTTTAGACGGTTCTTATCATCCTGTTGACTCATCTGAAATGGCATTTAAAATGGCTGCTCATATAGCATATAAAAATGGTTTAGAACAAGCAAGTCCGGCTCTTTTAGAACCAATCGGCAAACTTGTTGTTATCGTTCCTGATCAGTATATGGGCGATATTATGGGTGATGTTAATAAGAGAAGAGGAAGAATTTTAGGTATGAACCCAATCGGCGGAGGACTTCAGGAAGTTACTGCTGAAGTTCCTATGGCTGAAATGCATAAATATGCTATCGACCTTCGTTCTATGACCCAGGCAAGAGGAAGTTTCGAATTTGATTTTGAAAGATATGAAGAAGCACCTAATATGGTAGCAGAAAAAATCATTGCAGAAAGTAAGAAATAAGAACCTCACGAAAATCTAAAAGCCAAAGGCTTAAGATTTTCGGAGAACCTTGTTGTTTTAATCCACAATAAGAACCTCACGAAAATCTAAAAAGCTAAAGGCTTAAGATTTTCGGAGAACCTTGTTGTTTTAATTCACAATAAGAACCTCACGAAAATCTAAAAGCTAAAGGCTTAAGATCTTCGCAGAACCTTGTTGTGTTAATTCACAATAATTATAAAAAAAGTGGCGAAAGCCACTTTTTTTGTTGAAATATAATGTAAAATAATGTATAATAAGTTACGAGTAAAATTTGAAAGGGAAATACTTATGTCAAAATTCAAATCAATGTTATTAACAGTAATAGGAACAATGATAACAGGTTTCGGTGTTGGTGTGTTTTTAACACCGAATAAAATTGTCGGTGGTGGAGCAACAGGTCTTTCGACTCTTTTATATCATACTTTCGGGTTTGAGCCGGGTCTTAGTTTCTTTGTTATAAATATAATTTTTTTGATTTTAGGATTAAAAGTTTTAGGAAAAGATTTCGTTTTAAAAACCCTTGTGGGTACACTTTGCATTTCGGTTTTTGTTCAGATATTTTCTTATATTAAAGTTCCTTTATCCAACCTTACTTTAGTTACTTTGTACGGTGGTGCTCTTTATGGAATAGGTATCGGATTAAGCTTTGCAGCAGGTGCTTCAACAGGCGGAACTGATATTTTAGGAAGAATTATTCAAACTAAATTTTCTCACATTCCTATAGGCAAACTTCTTCTATTTGTTGACGGAATTATTATAACAATATCACTTATTATATTCAAAGATGTCGAACTTGTTTTATTCGGAATAACAGCTCTTTTAATATCAAGTTATACTATTGATTTTGTTATCAGTAAATTAAATGTTTCGCGACTTGCTTTTGTTATAACCGATAAAGGTGAAGAAATTTCACAAAAATTAGTTTCAACATCCCCAAGAGGTGTTACGCTTATCGATGTTAAAGGGATGTACACAAATACGCATAAACAAATGTTATTTTGTGCATTAAAAGAAAGCGAAGCAGAAGAATTTCAAAGAAAAATTTTAGAAATAGATAAAACAGCATTCATAGTTTTCTCAGAATCGCAAAGAATAAAAGGGAACGGATTTTATCTGTATAAATAAAATTTGTAAAAAAATGCAATTCATATTGCATTTTTTTGTATTTTTTAGTATAATAAATAAAGTTGCGTTTTGGAATTTAGAGGTGATTATATGATAAAAAAATTAGCAACACCAATTGATTTAACAAAGGGGACACCCTGGAAAGATATTTTAATATTTACTTTGCCGATGCTTATAGGTAATATAGCACAACAACTTTACAGTACGGTTGACAGTATTGTTGTTGGTAAGTATATTGGGGATAACGCATTGGCTGCAGTAGGTAGTTCTCTGCCTATACTTAATATGCTTTTAGTTTTATTTATGGGTATATCTGCAGGTGCAGGTATTATGGTTTCTCAGTACTTCGGTGCTAAAAACAGGGAAGCACTTTCAATAACAATAGGTAATTGTATAACATTAACTTTTATATCATGTGTTTTTCTTATTATTGTTGCAACACCTTTTATTAAACCTATTCTTGTGCTTCTTAACACACCCGATACTATACTTAACGATTGTGCAAATTATCTTACTATTTCCTTGATAGGTATATTCGGTATGGCTTTTTATAATATTTTAAGCGGTATTATAAGAGGTTTGGGCGATTCTTTTTCGGTCCTTATTTATTTACTTGTTGCAACTGTTATAAATATATTTTTAGATATATACTTTGTTGCAAATTTAAAAATGGGAGTTGGAGGAGTTGCACTTGCAACTGTAATTGCTCAAGTGATTTCTTCCATTCTTTGTCTTATAAAACTTGCTAAAATGAACGATTGTTTTGATTTTTCATTAAAATTTTTAAAATTAAAAAGTATTTTTGTAAAGACTATTGTTCGTTTAGGACTTCCATCGGGGCTTACTCAGGCAATTATGTCATCTGCTATGATTGTTGTTCAGTCCTTAACAAATCAGTTTGGCGAACAGTTTATTGCCGCAAATGTAATTATAATGAGGGTTGACGGTTTTG
This sequence comes from Clostridia bacterium, assembly GCA_045654005.1. Taxonomy (GTDB): domain Bacteria; phylum Bacillota; class Clostridia; order UMGS1840; family HGM11507; genus SIG450. The sequence continues at coordinate 623 of JAZOMN010000233.1, read as the reverse complement.
CTATGATGCCAAACTTTTCGTTCGGTATGTCGCTCACCACTTACGCCGGGCAGAATGTCGGCGCAGGTCTTTATGACAGGGTAACAAAAGGTGCAAAGCAGGGAACATTTCTTGCAGTTTTAATTTCAACATTTATTACTCTTGTTATCCTTGCATTCGGAAAAAATTTAATGGGTATCTTTACTGAAACAACCTCTTTGGTTAATATGAGTTATTACCTTATGTGTATTCTTGCTGTCGGATATATCGCTATGGCAGTAACACAAAGTTTGTCGGGAATTATGAGAGGCGCAGGGGACACAGTAACACCAATGTGGATATCTCTTATTACAACAGTATTTTTAAGAATTCCTCTTGCTTACGGAATTTCCTATTTAACCCGTACACCTTCTCTTCCGTTTGGCAGATGTGAATGTATTCAGATTTCGCTTATGATATCATGGCTGATTGGCGCACTTATTACATTTATATTCTACAAACGCGGAAAATGGAAAACTAAAGCCATTAAATAAATTTAAAAGCACTTGAGATTTATATTTCAAGTGCTTTTTAATAATGAAATAAACTTCGCTCGTAAAATGCAAAGCAAAGCTTTGCTTGAAATGTGCTTACGCACTTGAAAT
>JAZOMN010000232.1:0-7151 GCA_045654005.1 Clostridia bacterium | reverse complement strand
TTATAAATGACAGGTTTTATAACCAGAAAGATTTCAGCGAAGAATTTGACTATTTGAAATTAAAAAAATTCTATGAAAATTCGGGCAGTAATCTTTATGTAAAAAGAGACGAAAGATTTTTTAAGGCAATTTATAACTGCTATAAAAATATAATGATTTTTGATGACGGATATGTTATCTATTATATTGATAAAGATGTTTTACATCTTATAGAATATTCTTTTTCTTATGAAAAAGCAAAGGAAGTTTTAAAAGGAATACTTAATTTAAAAAACTTAAAAGAGGGAATTTTATATAAAAAATGGGGGCAGACTCCTTTTTCAGTCTGCATAACTGATATTGATATTAAAAATATTGAAAATAAATATATAAATTTAATGTTGAATTAGGTGATTATATGTTATATATGATTTTAAAAGACGGTTTTGAAGAAACCGAAGCGATAGCGACTTTGGATTTTATTAAAAGAGCGGATATTGAAATTAAGACAGTATCCGATAAAGAAATGGTAACAGGAACGCATGGCGTTAAAGTGAGCGTTGATATTTTATTTTCCAAAGTCAAGAAGGATAAACTTGACGGAGTTATTCTTCCGGGCGGTCAACCGGGAAGTGATAATCTTTTTAATTGTGATAAGACAAAAGAACTTTTAGAGTATGCACATAAAGAGGGGAAACTACTCTCGGCTATTTGTGCCGCACCTTATATTTTAGGAAAAAGAGGGTATTTAAAAGGGAAAGATGCTACTTGTTTCCCAGGTTTTGAGAGCCATTTAAAAGGTGCAAATATAACGGATAAAAAAGTTGTAAGCGATGGAAATATAATAACTGCAAAAGGTATGGGTGCAAGTTTCTTATTCGGTTTTGAGATAGTAAAATATTTTAAAGGAGAAGAGGCTTCCAAAAAAATTATGGAAGCAATATTTTATTAGAAAATGAAAGGGCAATTTCGTAAAGATTGTTTAGAAAAAAGAAAACAACTTAAGACTTGTGATTTAACCAAAGAGATATTGAATCTTAAAGAATATAAAGAAAGCAAAACTGTATTTATTTATGTTTCTTACGGCAGTGAAATTTCAACGGCTGAACTTATAAAAGAGGCACTTAAGGAAAAGACTGTTCTTGTGCCTTATTGTATTGATGGTTTCGGCAAAATGATTGCCGTGAAAATTAAAAGTATGGACGATCTGAAAGCTGGAATGTATGGCATAAAAGAGCCGAAATGCCATACCGAATATGAGGGGAGCATTGATTTAACAATAGTCCCCGGGGTTGCCTTTTCAAAAGAGGGGTACAGAATCGGCTACGGCAAAGGATATTACGACCGTTTTTTAAAAGCACATAAAACATTTTCATTAGGGATTTGCCACCATGAACTTTTATTTGATAAAGTGCCTTTTAATGAACACGATGTTAAAATAAATAAGATCTTAACTAAAAAGGAGGAAATAAGAATATGAACGTATGTTTTATACTTTTAATATCAATTATCTTACAACTTCTTTTTGGTTTTTTAATGAAACTTTTGTTTCCAGGTGTATCTTCAATTGTGTTCGTATATTATACTGAACTTATGCTTCTAACATTTATATCGGTTTTTTTACCGGCATATCTATATTTGAAAGACGAGAAAAAGGCATATTTTACCGACTGCTTTTCGTCGGTTAAGCCTGATATTTTAATTCTGATATCTGCAGTGATTGGGATATGTTCTCAATATGTTGGCATTTTAGTCAATCTTCCTGTAAGGATTTTAATTGATTTTTTAGGAGGAAGTGTTTCAAAAAATATACCGCGTGTTGACAGTTTTTCTGGATTTGTATTTGCTGTATTTGTAATGTGCGTTCTTCCTGCAATTTTTGAAGAGGTAATGTTTCGGGGAATTGTATTTAATTATTTCAGGCAGTTCGGGAAAAAATCGGCAATTATTTTTTCTTCCCTGCTTTTTGGCATAATGCATTTTGATTTTACCAATTTCTTTGCAACATTTTTATTAGGTCTTATACTTGGGTACATAATAAGTCTTACAAACCGTATTGTGTATGCTATGATTGCCCATTTTATGATAAACTTTATGTCAGTTTTTTCAAACTATATAGCAAATTTTGAAATAGCAAACAATTTTTACATAGACTGTTTGCCTGTGTTCTTTATTGTGTCAATACCGCTTATTATTTATCTTATATCCCTATTTAAGCAAAAGGCGGTTTATATGCCCTACTTTGACCAGGCAAAGTATGAAACTGTTATTGAAAATGTTATTCCCATAAACGAGGAAAGCAGTATAAAAATTATTGAACATGATGTAAGGGAAAATAATATGAAAATGGCATTTAAAAAACTTTATGCTTCCCCTTGCTTTTACATACTTTTAGCACTTTTTATCTATCTTGGAGGTTCTGATTTATGGAAATAGGAAGGGCAACGAAAATTATTATAATCATAGCAGTTATTATTTTGATTTTAATATGGCCTGTGCTTGAAATAAATGGCTTTTTCACAAGTTTTGAGACAAAAGAGTTCACCGTAAACGAAGGGGAAACTTTTTCTGAAATTACAACAAGGCTTAAAGAAAATGATATTATTTCATCCACTTTTTTATTTAAAGTTTATACCCGCCTTTTTTACAGTAATGATATAAATAAAATTCCTGCGGGCGACTTTACTTTAAGAGGCAGATTAAGTTACAATAAAGTAATGAATATTTTAATAAACGAATCTACTCATAAAACCGTTACGGTTACAATTCCTGAGGGGTATGAGTTAAGGGAAATCGCTGAACTTCTTCATAAAAAGGGTATTTGCGATAAAGAAAAGTTTATTGAAGTTTCAAATACCTATGACTTTGATTTTAAATATATAAACGAAGTCAAGGGAAAAGAAAACAGGCTTGAAGGCTTTTTATTTCCCGACACATATATATTCTTAAAAGACGGAACTGACGAAGTTTTAGTTATTGAAACAATGCTTAAAAGATTTGAAGAAATTTATGCAAAGTATGAGAATATACCGACCGATTATTCAGTTTATGAAATGGTGACATTAGCATCAATTATCGAAAGAGAAGCGATGGCAAGAACTGATTTTTACAATGTTTCTTCAGTATTTCATAACAGGCTTAAAAGAAACGATTATTTAAGTTATCTTCAGTCGTGTGCGACTGTTCAGTATATATTAAAAGAAAGAAAAAGTGTTCTGTCAATAAGTGATACCAAGATAGATTCTTTATATAACACGTATAAATACCCGGGACTTCCGTATGGACCTATTTCTTCACCGGGAGAACTTGCAATAGATGCCGCATTTAACCCTAATAAAACCGATTATCTTTATTTTTTAAATGATAAAGACGGAAAACTTTATTTTTCAAAAACGGCATCTGAACACGAAAGGCTTAAAAACAAGTATGTAAATTAGCTATTTGTAAGGCTTTTAACGAAATTATATTAAAAATTTACAATTTAAAAACGAGTTCGGATAACACTCCGACGGCTAGGTGTAAAAATGGAAAATCTTATAAATTACGATTTTATAAAAAAATATATAGAGGAACTTACTCCTAAAACAAGTCAGTTTATGCAGAAGTTAGAGATTTTTGCATATTATAATCACGTTCCCATTATAACAAAAGATACAAGGCGGTTTTTAGAGATTTTTTTAAAAATATTAAAACCCTCTAAAATTCTTGAGGTAGGAACGGCGATAGGATATTCTGCCATAACTTTTGCAAATATTTTAGAAAATGCAACCATAACATCAATTGAAATTGACGAGAATATGTTTGACTTGGCTTTCAAGAATATAAAAAAAGCAGGATATTCCCATCGTATAAATTTAATTTTAGACGATGCAAGAAATGTTCTTCCCTATTTAGAGACAAGTTATGATTTCATTTTCTTAGACGCTGCCAAAGGTCAGTACACAGAATATTACGAGCCTGTGAAAAAACTGTTAAAACCGGGCGGAGTGTTAATGAGCGACAATGTTTTATTCAAAGGAATGGTTGCAAACAGTGAACTGGTGCAGAGAAATAAAAGAAGTATTGTAAACGACCTTATGGATTACAATAAAATGTTATCAGAGGATAAAGATTTTGAGACTTCGTTTATTCCGATGGGTGACGGAGTGGCAATAAGTATAAAAAAATAAAAGGAATGTATTAAATTATGAAAAAACCCGAATTACTTGCGCCTGCAGGCGATTTAATAAAATTAAAAACTGCGATAGATTACGGTGCGGATGCTGTTTACATAGGCGGTAAAGCGTTTTCCTTAAGAGTTGCATCGAATAATTTTTCCTATTCTGATATGAAAGAGGGAATATCTTATGCACATGAAAGAGGGAAAAAAGTTTATGTTGCAATAAATATTATTGCTCATAACAAAGATTTTGAAAACCTTAAAGGTTATCTTAAAGAACTTGAAGAATTAGAGGTTGACGGTGTTATAGTTGCCGACCTTGGTATTATGAATATCATTAAAAATTACGCACCTAAACTTGAACTTCATGTAAGCACACAGGCAAGTATTACAAATTTTGAAACGGTTAAATTCTATAAAGAAAATTTAGGCGCAAAAAGAGTTGTTTTAGCGCGTGAACTTTCCTTGAAGGAAATTTCCCAGATAAGTAATAAAAATCCTGATCTGGAAATTGAATGTTTTGTGCATGGGGCAATGTGTATATCCTATTCGGGAAGATGCTTACTCTCAAATTATATGACAGGCAGAAATTCCAACGAGGGCGACTGCGCTCAATCGTGCAGATGGAAATATCACTTAATGGAAGAAAAAAGACCGGGTGAATATATGCCTGTTTACGAGGACGACAGGGGTACATTTATTTTTAATTCAAAAGATATCTGTATGATAGAACATATTGACAAACTCATTGAAGCAGGGGTTACAAGCTTTAAAATAGAGGGAAGAGTTAAAAGCGAATATTATGTTGCAACGGTTGTTAAAGCGTACAGAGATGCTATTGACGATTATTTTGACGGTAAGCCTTTTAACAAAGAATTAAAAGAAGAACTTAAAAAAATAAGCCACAGACAGTATACAGAGGGCTTTTATTTCGGTAAGCCTGACAGTACTGCACAGGTTTACACAACAAATTCGTATGTAAGAAATTATGAACTTGTGGGCACGGTTGTTGATTATCTTTCGGAGACTAAAGAAGTTGTAATTGAACAAAGAAATAGATTTTTTAAAGATGATGAACTTGAAATTTTAATGCCAAATGAGCCTTTTTTAAAGATAAAGGCAGAAAAAATAATAAATGAAGATAACGAAGAAGTTGACGTTGCACCTCATCCGCAGATGAGAGTCAGAATTCCGTGCGATAAAAAAATCCCAATCGGGTCGTTTGTAAGGAAAGAAAAACTTCTTTAATTGTAGGGTGCGGCGTCCTCGACGTACCGAAACGTGACAATCAAAATAATCCAGATGGGTTTAATGGAAAATGAATTTTAAAAACCGCAAAACACCGAAGGGTATGTTTTGCGTTCCGCCATTCCTAATTCCTAAATCCTAATTCCTCATTAAACAAAGGAGGTTGAAAATATGCATAATAAAATTCATATAAAAAAAGAAGTGCTTGACTCAATAATAAATATTGGTACTGAGTGCGGGATAGAAAGAATAATACTTTTTGGGTCAAGGGCAAGAGGCGATTATAAAGAAAAAAGCGATATTGATATTGCGGTAACAGGAAAGATGTGCGAAAAATTTGCATTAGAATTAGAAGAAAAATGCCCTACACTTCTTAAATTTGATATTGTGGATATGTGTAAACCTATAAGCGAGGAACTTATGAACTCAATTAAAAAAGAGGGGGTTATAATATATGAAAAATATGAAAATTTTTGCCGTGCTTATAATAATTTAAACGAGGTAATAACACTAGAACCGCCTTATGATACGGTTACATTAACGGGTCTTGTAGGACTTTTCGAAATAACTTTTGAACAGTCGTGGAAAATGATGAAAGAAATTTTAGAAAACCACGGGTATGAACAAAGCAGTACAGGTTCTCCTAAACTTATTTTAAAAACTGCATATCAGGCAGGTTTGATAGATGACGAGGAAAGCTGGATAAATGCCCTTTTTGCAAGAAACAATGTTGCTCATTCATACAATGAAGAAATTGCCCTTGGAATTGTAAAGGAAACCAAAGAGCAGTATATGGATATATTTAAAAACCTTAAAGAAACTGTTGAAAAAAGTTGGCTATAGTCATTTGCAAAAGTTACAAAAGTATAAATGGGAATAGGAAAATATGAAAAAGAAAATATTGGTTTTAATTATAGTCGTTTTATGTCTAGGACTAACAGGAATTATTATATATAATAACCGTCCTGTAAAAGAAGTGGTTATAAGTGGCTCGGTTGCCCGTTTAACGCAGGAAGAACTTATTTTAAACTCTGAACTTATTATAACGGGTACTGTTACAAAAATAAACGAAAGTCAATGGCGACATTTAGGTAATGATAAAGATGGTTGGGTAACCGTTCTCCAAACCGATATAGAAATAAAAATTGACGAAATTATTTCGGGTGAATATGACTCTGATATTGCAGTTGTAAGAGTAGATAAGGGCTATGACAAGAAGACAAGAACAAAATACATATCCGATGGATTTCCCGACTTTCACGAGGGGGAAAGTGTGCTGATGTTTTTATCCCGTGACGAGGGGATAATGAATACAGGTGAAAACTATTTTCTTTCTACAGGAATGTATCAGGGGAAATGGTCGTTTAATAAGGAAACGGGAATAGTTGAGAATGCCCGTACAGTGAAAGATTACGATCTTGAGAACAAAACTGTAAATGAGTTAACCGCTAAAGTAAAACAAACGATTGAGAAATATCCTGACTATAAAGAGAAATAAAAAACAAAATGTAGGGGCTTAAGTCCTCGACAACCCGTATTAAATTCATTAAATTTTCTAAAAAAATTTTTTGGTTCAAGGACAAGAGGCAATAATAAAGAAGGAATCGATATTGACATTGCACATATTTTGTGGTACAATGTATATACTAAAGTGAGGAGGTAATACATTATGGCAACTGTTAATATGAGTATTCGTATGGATAAAGAATTAAAAAAACAGGCAGATGCAATGCTTTCTGATATGGGACTTAATATGACAACAGCT
>JAZOMN010000231.1:0-2425 GCA_045654005.1 Clostridia bacterium | reverse complement strand
AGTTGGTCTGCACAGGAAGTGGTTTTAAAACCGCAAGTATTTCCAAGAAGTTTTTCTTCAATTTTTTCAACAGTTTCGCCGTCTAAAATTTTAGAGATTGCTTTTAAATTTCCGTCACATCCACCGTGAAACTTAATATTCGTAATTATATTTTTATCAATATCAAAACTGATAATTTTAGCACATGTGCCTTGTGTTTTATATTCAAAATGCATTATTATTCTCCTAATAATTTTATTATACCGTTTGTAAGAATTTTAACTCCGATAAGAAGAGAGTCTTCATTTATTGTATATTTTGCATTATGAAGAGGATATGGACAGTCTTCGCTTTTTGTTCCAACTTTTATGTGACAGGATTTCACCTCTTTTGCAAAATATGCAAAATCTTCAGCAGTCATAGCATAGCCTAATTCAAAAAGATTTTCTTTTCCTAAAGTGTCTTTTATAACGTCTCTTATTATACCTGTAATTTCATTGTTATTAACAAGAGGTATGTAGTTAAGTTTAACATCAATGATACCGTCCATATTATTATCGTCTAAAATCTTTTTAACAGTATCTCTTATCGCTTGGGATACAATTTTTTCCGATTGTTCGTCAAGCATTCTTAAAGTTCCTTTTAAATGAGCAGTATCTTTATAAATATTATTTTTACTTACGCAGTCAAAAGAACAAATTGACAGTACATTTTTAATGCCTTTGTCATTATAGTTTTTGCTAAGTTCCTTTAAAGCAATAATAATCTGACTGCCTGCATATATAACGTCTTTAACTTTTTCGGGATATGCTCCGTGACCGCCTTTTCCGATAATTTCAATTTCTATTAAAGTATCCGATGCAAATGTTGTACCAAAAGATGCATCAGCCTTACCTGTCTCAATATCTGGCCATAAGTGGCAAGAAAGCATACAGTCAACTTTCGGGTTTTCTAAAACTCCGTTTTCTATCATCATAACTGCTCCGCCGTCAACTTCTTCTGCAGGCTGGAATATAAGTTTTAAATTTCCCTTTAACAGTTCAGGATGATCAGAAAAGAACTTTGCAATAATAAGATTCATTGCAATATGCCCGTCATGCCCGCAAGCGTGCATAACACCTTCGTGTAAAGATGAAAAGGGAAGAGAAGTTTCTTCTTTTACTTCCAGAGCATCAATATCGGCTCTTACTCCAACTGTTTTATTGCCATCTCCGTATATAGTTGCACATATTCCTGTAGAAGATATTTCTTTAATATCTTCTATGCCTATAGATTTTAGGTAATCAATAATTTTCGCCTTGGTTTTAAATTCATTATATCCAGGTTCGGGAATTTTGTGAAACTCGCGCCTTAAATTTATCAATTCTTCATTATATTTTTCAAACATATAAATCACCATAAACAGTTTAACATAATGATTGACGAAAGTCAATTTTAATGGTAAAATAAGTTTAATTGGAGGGGCGGCGTTCTCGACGTCCCGTAGAAGACGAAAACCAATAGATTGGATGAGATTATATGGCTAAAAAACCGATTATTGCTATAATGTACGATTTTGATAAAACATTGATAACTACTGATATGCAGAATTTTGGATTTATCCCAAGTCTTGGTCTTACCAAAGAAGAATTCTGGAAAGAAGTTAATGAATTTACCAAAGAAAATCAGATGGATGCTCTTTTGAGTTATATGTATATGATGCTTAAATTTGCAAAAATTCACGATAAGAAAATTACAAGGGATGAGTTTGTTAAGATAGGGAAAAACATTGAATTTTTACCCGGAGTTAAAATTTGGTTTAAAAGAATAAACGAGTATGCAAAAGAAGTGGGTGCAGTTGTTGAACACTATGTTATATCTTCAGGGCTTCAGGAAATAATTGAAGGCTCGGAAATATTTAAAGAGTTTAAAAGAACTTATGCCTGCGAGTACATATATGATGTCAACGGTGTGGCTGTATGGCCTAAAACAGTTGTGAATTTCACAACTAAAACCCAGTATTTATACAGAATAAATAAAGGGGAATTGTCAGTTTGCGATGATAATATTTTAAATTCTTATGTGCCTCACGACGAAAGAAGAATTCCGTTTTCCAATATGATATATATAGGCGACGGATTAACCGATGTTCCTTGTATGAAACTTTGCAAGGTTAACGGAGGCCATTCTATTGCAGTCTATGCAGATAATCAGGATATAGCGGAAAAACTTATAAGAGAATCAAGAGTTGACTTTATAACCAAACCCGACTATACTAAAAATTCAGAACTTGATAAAATAGTCAGAACAATTATAGATAAAATAATTGTTGAAAATAAGTTGGATGAAATTCATAAAACTCATAAAAAAAGTTCAGTATAATGTGTGTTTTTAAGGACAGTAAACGGAGCAGTGATATCACTGCTCCGTTTACTGTCCTTAAAAACACACATTATACTGAACTTTT
>JAZOMN010000230.1:0-3000 GCA_045654005.1 Clostridia bacterium | reverse complement strand
AGTTAATTTTTGATGTCAGTGCTTATGACGAAAAAGAAGAGATCTATTCTATAGCTAGTATATCCTTTAATGATTTTTTAAATCTTTATGTAGATGAAGAAACAATGAATAAATTACCGTCTTCACATATCTTGGCACACTGCTTATATGAAATAACATCTTATTCTTTTGAAGACAAAGAGTAGCCCAACAAAACACATGGGGACGGTTCTGTTGTGTTGATACCCCTTGTTTTAAATGAATAATGAATGATGAATAGTGAATAATGAATAATTAATGTATAAATTCCTTGCGGAATTTATGATTTAAAAAGGGCGAAACCACCGTATGGTATGGTTTCGCCTTCTTTCATTTCGCACTTCGCATTTCGAATTTCGAATTTACTCCGTAAACCCAAAGTTTTTAAGTAAAATTGAATTATCTCTCCAGCCTTCTTTTACCTTTACCCAAAGGTTTAAGAAGACTTTTTTACTTAACAGTTTTTCCATATCGTATCTTGATTTTATGCCCACGCCTTTTAGGAGTTCTCCGCCTTTTCCTATTATAATTCCTTTGTGGGACTGCTTTTCGCAATAAATTGTGATATCAAGGTTAACTTTATCTTTTTCTTCTTCCATATTGCTTACTTCAATCATAATTCCGTGAGGAATTTCTTTATCGAGTGCCCATAAAAGTTTTTCTCTTACAATCTCTGAAAGCCTTTGTTTTATAGGCGAGTCGGTTATCATATCAGTCGGGAAGAACATAGGGCCTTCCTGCAAAAACTTCTTTATTTCTGAAATTAAAATATCAAGACCGTCTTTAGTTTTTGCGCTTACGGGAATTATTGAATGAAAATCGTATGTTCCCGAATACTTTTCAATTATAGAAAAAAGCCTGTCTTTTCTGATTGTATCAATTTTATTTATAACTAAAATTGCAGGAATTTTTAAATTCTTTAAAGTTTCGATAAGTTTTTCTTCGCTTTTTCCCACATTGTCAACCGGTTCAACCACAAGCAGAGCGACATCGGTATCATTAAGAGCATCTTTTGCCTCGTTTATCATAAAATCGCCCAATCTTGTTTTGGGGTTATGAATTCCCGGGGTATCGGTAAAGACAATCTGAACGTCCTCCTCGTTTTTAATGCCCATAATTCTGTATCTTGTTGTCTGAGGCTTGTTTGATATAATTGCAATTTTTTCACCAATTAATGCGTTAACAAGAGTAGATTTTCCTGCATTTGTTCTTCCTACAACACTCACAAATCCGCTTTTCATATAAACCCCCGAAATTATATTTTTTCAAAAAATGCTTTGTAGCCTTTATATGCCATATATATATCATATTTTGCGGCTACCTCGTAAGGCGAATGCATTGATAAAAGCGGAACTCCACAGTCAATAACATCGCAACCCAAGTTTGCAACAAACTGAGCGATTGTTCCTCCTCCGCCCTCGTCGGTTTTTCCTAATTCTCCGATTTGCCATCTTACATTTGCTTTATCAAAAACACTTCTTATTTTTCCTAAAAATTCTGCACTTGCATCAGATGAGCCTGATTTACCTCTTGCGCCGGTATATTTCATAACAGCAACTCCGCCATTTAGGAAAACTGAATTATTTTTTTCAAAAACTTCGGCAAAGTTAGGGTCATAAGCGGCGCACACATCTGCAGATAAACATGCAGTATTTGTAAGCGCATCTCTTAGTTTTACATTTTGCGCTTCGCAAAGTTCTTCTAAAGTAAACTGGAAGAAATTAGACTGCATACCCGTATTTCCCATTGACCCGATTTCTTCTTTATCAGAAAGAAGAAGCATCTGAGTTTTATCTTGCGGTTTTGCATCAAATAAAGCAACAAGCCCTGCATAAGCGCAAACCCTGTCATCCTGACCGTAAGCGGCAACAAGGCTTCTATCAAGCGATGCGTCCTTCGGTGCAAACTGTGGAACTAAAGTTAGTTCTGCTGTTATTAAATCTTCTTCGGTAATACCGTATTTTTTATTTAAAATATTTAAAAAGTTAAGTTTAATTCTTTCTTTTTTCTCTTCGTCTTCATAAGGAATGGTTGCACCGATTGCATTTAACTGTTCGGGATGGATTATTTCGTTGCCTGTTTTCTTTGCCTGAGATGCCCCTAAATGAGGAAGTATATCAGATATAACAAAAACAGGGTCGCTTTCGTCTTCCCCTATAACCACATCAACGGTTTTTCCGCTTTTTAGAACAACCGTTCCAAAAAGGGATAAAGGAATAATCGGCCATTGATATTTTTTAATTCCGCCGTAGTAATGCGTTTTAATAAATAACTGACCTTCACTTTCAAAAAGAGGGATTGGCTTTAAGTCAAGACGGGGAGAGTCGATATGTGCTCCAACTAAACTTATACCATCGCTTAAAGGTTTTTTACCCATTTTAACAGCAATTAAGGCTTTGCCCCTGTTTTCAAAATAGATTTTATCGTTTTCTTTTAAGTCCATTCCTCGCTCGAATTTTACAAATCCGTTTTCTTTAAGATACGCTACAGCATCTTTTACAAAAACTCTTTCAGTTTTTGCACCCTTTATAAAATCCTTATAGCCCTCGCAAAAATCAAATACTTTTTTCTTTTCTGTCTTTATGGGTTTATCATACCCTTTTTCTCTTTTTAAAAGAAGTGTTTCGTTCATTTTAACCATCCTTTCATAAGGCTTTCGGCTTCTTTCTTTAAAGCCTCAATATCCTTGGTTTCTATAATATAAGTTGCATATTTTTTATAATCTTTTTTTTGCCTGTCAAGCCTTCCTTTTGCAGTTTCTTCTGATATATTATCCCTTTTTAATATTCGATTTATAAGCGTCTCAAAAGGTGTATCAAAAAATATTACCTCATCGCAAAGTTTTATAATTTCCATATCGCATAAAAGTGCGCAGTCAATAACTGTAACCAATTTGTCTGATTTTTTTATTTCTTCCTTTATTTCTCTTTCAATTTCCAAAAAAGTTATACTGTTTAAAAGGTTAAGACTTTCTTCACTGTT
>JAZOMN010000229.1:0-2675 GCA_045654005.1 Clostridia bacterium | reverse complement strand
ACGATAGTAAGACCTATAAATCTTTCGCTTAATCCTAACACCTGAGCAATTTTAGTTGCTGCATCTACAGTCACATTACTGCCAAAAACGATAAGAAACAAACCAATTACAGTCCAGAAAAGTGCTTTTATAACTGTAATTTCCTTAGCATCTTCTTCAACCTTGTCTTTGTCTTTCATTGCCAAAAGAAATAAATATCCAAGATATATAAGAAATACAACCAAAAGAATAATTCCTTCAAAAAGAACTATTGCCCCGTCATAACCTATTCCTAAAAGCAAAAAAGTCACTGCTATCATAAAGGGGATTTCTGCTTTTATAGTTGATTTAGCAACAGCCAATGGAGTTATAAGTGCTGAAATACCTAAAATTATGAGGATATTTAAGATATTACTTCCCACAATATTTCCGACAGTAATATCTGCATTTCCTTTAAGTGCTGCAGTTATACTTACTGCGGCTTCAGGAGCACTTGTTCCCATTGCAACAATGGTAAGACCGATTACAAGTTGCGGTATTTTAAATTTTGTTGCAACTGATGATGAACCATCAACAAACCAGTCTGCCCCTTTAACAAGCATAAAAAATCCTGCACAAAGCAATATAACCTGTATAAATATTTCCATTTTAAATAATTTCCCTTCTATATCTTATTTTATAATTTCATATTTTTGCAAATAATAAGAGAATTTAGAGTTAAAATACTCATTATTTGTCTTCATATCTCTTACCGACTTATGAACATTCATATTATTATGTGACGCATCAATTATACAAGCGGCTATATTTGAACAATGGTCTGCAGTTCGCTCTAAATTTGTTATAAGGTCTGCCCACACAAATCCCGCTTCAATCGAACAAGTTCCGTCCTTCAATCGTCTTATATGTCCGTCTCTTAATTTTGCCTTTAATCCGTCAATTACCTGTTCCAAAGGCTCAATATCACATGCAGATTTTAAATCATTCCCTGTAAATGCCATATATGAAATTGTCAGGATTTCTGATACAGCACTGCAAATCACCCCAAGTTCAACTGTAGCATCAGGAGTAAATTTAATATCTTTTTCTTTAAGTTCTTCTGCTGATTCTAAAATATTGATACTATGGTCTGATATTCTTTCAAAGTCACCGATTACTTTAAGAAGTTTTGAAACTTCAGAACTATCACTGTCACTGATTTGATAACGGCTTAGTTTCACAAGATATGTTCCCAAAATATCTTCATAATGGTCTGCTTTTTCTTCGGCGGCACGAATTTCCTCTGCAACCATAGGATCATATCTTGTAAGCATATTAAGTGAGTTTTTAAGCGCAGTAACAGATAATTCTGCCATTTCACATACAAGTTCATTACAACGTTCCAACGCTATAGGCGGTGTTACAAGAAGTCGTTCATCAAGTTCGACAATTTCATCTTTCTTATTAGTATCCGGCACAAGTTTTATTGCTAATTTTTCAAGAAGAGATGCCATAGGAAGTAAAATTATCGTACAAGCAATATTAAACATAGAGTGAGCTATTGCAATACCGAGATATGTTGCAGATGCATCTAAAAGTGCAGGTTTTAGCAAAGCAGATATTATACCAAATACCGAAAGCCATATAACTGTTCCAAGAACATTAAAAGATAAATGTACTATAGCGGCACGTTTTGCATTTTTGTTAGTTCCAAATGATGACAAAAGCGCTGTTACACATGTACCGATATTCTGCCCCATAATAATAGGAACTGCCGCACCGTAGGAAACTTGACCGGTAACAGAAAGCGCCTGAAGTATCCCGACAGATGCCGAACTTGACTGGATAATTGCTGTAAGAATTGCACCTGCCAAAACACCAAGAACAGGGTTTTTAAACATAATAAATAAATTCTGAAAAGCAGGAACATCGGAAAGTCCTGATACAGCAGATGACATAGTATCCATACCGAACATCAGGGTTGCAAAGCCAAGTAAAATTGTACCGGTATCCTTTTTCTTGCTTGTTTTACCAAACATTAAAAGTGTTGTACCGATAAGTGCAAGAACAGGGGTAAAGGATGTTGGTTTTAATAATTGTATAAACATATTATCACTGGATATTCCCCCAAGACTTAATATCCATGCTGTTACCGTTGTTCCGATATTTGCACCCATTATAACGCCAATAGACTGTTTTAACGACATTATGCCGGAGTTTACAAACCCAACCACCATAACTGTTGTAGCAGATGAACTTTGGATAACTGCCGTTACACCAAGCCCTGTTAAAAAACCTGCTATTTTATTTTCAGTAAGTTTCGCAAGGAGTTTTTTGAGGCTTCCCCCTGCTCTACGCTCAAGTGCATCACCCATTACACTCATCCCGAAAAGGAACAAACATAATCCACCAACTAAAGTTAATACATCAAAAATTGTCATTTTTACACCTCACCATTTCATTATATGTTTAATTATATAACAATTTTGGCTAAGATGCGGTTAAGACTTCTCTTTTTTAATTAAAAAAACGGACTTTGCATCACACAAAATCCGTTAACTAAATTAATTTTATTCATCTGTTTCACACATACGGTAACCGACACCAAGTTCATTTACTATGTAATTATTTTTCCCTGGTTTATCGCCTAATTTTTTTCGTATATTTGCCATATTTACCTGAAGTTTTTTAGTACTGTTTAAATCATTATATCCCCA
>JAZOMN010000228.1:0-8550 GCA_045654005.1 Clostridia bacterium | reverse complement strand
TGGCATTAGTAGTAATTTACACAGTTAAATATTTTAAAATAAACAAAGTTGCAAGTTATCTTAATATTCCATATATTCTTTGGTTGATTTTTGCAGGAGTACTCAATTTCAGTATTTATTTGTTGAATTAAATAAAGTGAGTGTCTGACAGTTTTATGTCGGACACTCACTATTAATTTATTGTTCCTTGTTACGTTCGTTATACTCTTTTTGTGCTTTTCTTTCCTCACGGCGTTCTTCACGCAATTCCTTTTTAGTAGGAACTGGTGCAGGTGGTGTATCCGTAAGCTTCATAAAGTCGATTTTTGCCATTTGTGTTCTTGGCAATTTATCCATTATAGTAATAGTTGATGGCTGCGCGAATTTTTCAAGTGTATTTTTGCAATACTCCTTAAGATTTTTTATATATTTAAAGGTTTTTTCTTCGCCTTTATCCTTTAACATTGTTAAAAGTTTTTCTAAAAGGTCGCTTGTTTCAGGGTGAATAGTTCTTTTGCCTTTTCCCTTTAAAAAATAGTCAAGGGGGTACGAGTCGTTATATTTTTCTTTAGAGTAAATTTTACTTGCCGCAACTCTGTCACAAAACATCTCTTTTACATAAACAAGGGGCATTTTAACCGGTTTTAAAACTTTTGTTCCGGGCTCGTAATCGGTCCAGTACTCAAAATGATGCTTGTTTCTTCCTTTATGATGCATCCATGCTTTCGAGTAACCGTAAGTTTTTCTTTCCATATCGTTAGGGCTTCTTGTTCCCAAATAATATTTTGCGCCGACTAAAAATTCAGATGGCGAATATTTGGATAAGTCGTGAAGTATCCCTCTTAAAGGAATCCCTGCTTTCAGAGCGTGAACGAAAACTAAATGTTTATGTTTAGTTACAGTTAAAAAATGCTTTATTGCTTTCATAGTTTAAGAATATACTCCTCTTTTTTACGCATATCTTTTTTCGCGCTTTCTTCTTCGTGGTCGTATCCTAAAAGGTGGTACATTGAATGAACGGTAAGATAAGAAAGTTCTCTTTCG
Source organism: Clostridia bacterium (assembly GCA_045654005.1). Taxonomy (GTDB): domain Bacteria; phylum Bacillota; class Clostridia; order UMGS1840; family HGM11507; genus SIG450. The sequence continues at coordinate 7,527 of JAZOMN010000228.1, read as the reverse complement.
TATGAGTGGCCGTATTCTTCTGCCTGTTCTTTAATCTTATCGTCACAGATAACCATATCCCCTAAAAATACTGCGTTATATTCAGGGTCGTAATCTTTTTTAGATATTTTATCTTTTAGTTTATAATTTTCATCAAATGTAAGATAGGGAAATGAAAGAACATCGGTAGGCTTGTCTATATTTCTTTCGTAGTTATTTATTTCCCTTATTTCTTCTTTTGTGGCTATAATAACCGATACATAAGTATCAAAAGGAAGATTTTCCACCGTGCAAACTTTGTTTATTATATCTTTTATAATATCTTCGCTTGTCTTTTTAAAAGAGATTTCTTCCGAGTAGTCTATATCGACATAGGTCATTTTTTACTGTCCGCCCTTTCGTACGCTTTTATAATCTTCTGAATTAAAGGATGCCTTACAACGTCTTTATCAGATAATTTGAATATTGAAATATCTTCTATATTTTTTATTACTCTCATCGCATCTTTAAGCCCTGAAACTTTTCCGCCCGGCAGGTCAATTTGTGTTATATCGCCTGTTATAACCGCTTTTGAATTAAAACCTATTCTTGTTAAGAACATTTTCATCTGCTCTTTTGTTGTGTGCTGTGCTTCGTCTAAAATTATAAAACTGTTATCCAAAGTACGACCTCTCATATAAGCAAGGGGGGCAACCTCTATCATACCTTTTTCCTGATATGCGCTGAAATTTTCTCCACCTAACATTTCAAAGAGTGCATCGTATAACGGTCTTAAATACGGGTCAACTTTTTCCTGCAAATCTCCCGGTAAAAATCCCAGACTTTCACCTGCTTCAACTGCAGGTCTTGTAAGTATTATTCTGTTAATTTCTTTTTTCTTAAAAGCCACAACTGCCATTGCGACTGCAAGGTAGGTTTTCCCTGTACCTGCAGGGCCTACGCCTACTGTAATTATATTATTCTTTATCGCTTCAACATAGTTTTTCTGACCTAATGTTTTAGGTTTTATGGGAGTTCCTGATGCTGTATTTAAGATACAGTCGTCGGATAATTCTCTTAACATATCGGTCTGGTTTTCTTTTATAGCATAAGACACAGTTCTTATTTTCTGCTCGTCAATTATTTCTCCTTTTCTTGACATTTCTAAAAGTTCAACAAGGAGAATTTTAACGATTTGTGCATTTTCGCCCTCAATTTTAATTAAGGTATCTCTGTTTGTAATTTTAACATTGTATTCCTTTTCTATAAGCCGTATGTTAAAATCAAAATTCCCGAAAAGATTGCTTATTCCCTCTAAAGAATATGCATCTATTGTAATTTCAGCCATCTTTAGTTTTCCTTTCTTTTGTACATATCGGAATGGATAAATCCATTCCCTACGGTGTTTCTTTATTTATTACAACCTGACTGCCGATATCTTCATATATATTTGCAAGTATTCTTATATTTCTTGTTTCTTCATCTACAATGGAAGTTTCAAATTCGATATTTTTAACCTTATCTTTATCATAATTTTTATAAAGTTCGCATATAAGCGCTTCTTTTCCTCTTTTTATTGCTTCCTCTTCGGATAGAGGAGTTTTTATAAGAGTATATTCGTCATAAGTTTTATATGATATTTCAAACAAAGAACAGATAAACCGTTTTGTGCTTTCGTCATAGTTATAAAAAGGAACAACATTTTTTGTAAGTTCAAATTCTTTATTTAAAAATTTTGCAAATACTTTTTTGGTTTGTTTGCCTGTATAACTTTTCTTATATTCGTATAGTTTAACCGATAAAAAATTTTCCCACCATGTATTTGCAACAATTTCCGCTGTGGAATGAACATAACGAAGCCCGTCAAACTGCGTATTTATAATTCCTGATACTAAAATCTGCCCTTTTGTAACAACTTCATTTTCAGAACACATTTTTTCGCCGTTTGTAACATTTATCTTTTTAATTACTCCGTCTTTTTTTGCAATTATGTGGCAGGGGATATCCTTTGGCACCATTTTTGGAGGCATATCCCTTTCTTTTATTTCAATAATAAGTTTAGTTCCTTTTTCGAAAACTCCCACCCAGGAAATTTCGTCAATATCATTTATCAGTTTAACAGATATTTTATCACTATCTATATTACCTCGTAACTTGAATTTTTGCAAGTTAATTTCACTAAGTTTTTCTAAAATAAGTTCGGTTTTTACAGTTTCGTTTCCTGTTATCGTAATATCGAGAATTAAAGAACTTAAAAATATTATCATAAAAGTTACGGGAATAAGTCCTATAAATATGATTTTTTTGCCCGTAATTTTTCTTCTTAATATAAAAAAACCCGACTTCTTTATTATTTTAACCTTTGATTTTACATCCCAAACAATTTTTCTTAGTTTTTTAAAACCTTTTACTGATATATTAAATGTCATTTCGTTTTCGGATAATTTTTTTAAGTCCCATAAATATATGTTGTTTATAACTGTTATATTTAAAAATCTTTCAGGTTGGTTCGTCTTTACTCTTACCGTTACATATCCCGTAAAATAGTTATATATTCTATCAAGCATAAACCTCACCTCAAAGTATTATACTTACAAAAATATGTAAAAATGACAAAAAGGGGTTGATTTTTTTTAAATTTTATAGTAAAATGGCATTATGAAATATTTTTGTAATATTCAGGTAATCAATCAGTAATAATAAGCGAGGTGGTTTTTTGTTAAGTAAACTGAAAGACGCTTTGAATAAGGGAGCGGGGTTTTTAAAAGAGTTTGTGAAAGAAACCTTATCAAAGATAAATAAGTTGAACTTAAGGGGAAAATTTAATAAAGCTTTTAAAAATATCAAAACGAAAGTTTTTTATATAATTGATAAAATAAAGGGATATGACATTAAAAATGTTAAGAATGATGTAATTTCTTTTTATGGGAAAACAAAAGAAAGCATTTTTAATTTCATAGGAAGCGAAAGAAACGCAAAATTCGTATCCGGTTTAGGATATGAAAAAGTAAATAAAATAGCACTTGGCGCTTTAACACTTATGATTGTTTCTTCATTTTTTGCAAGTAATCTTAATTTCGGTTACAGTATTGTATGTGACGGTAAGGTTGTTGCAATTACCGAAAAAAGAAGCGATGCACTTTTAGCTTTTGAAAATGCGAAAGAAGATATTGCATCTATAAAAGATGCAAAAATGGGCGATGTAAGATTATCATTTGTTATATCAAATAAGGATAATTTCCAGACAGTGTCCTGTGCTAAAAATTCTATTTGTGCAGTTTATGACGGAAGAGAAGACGCTTATGGTATATTTGCCGAAGGAGTTATGATTTGCGCTCTTAAAACTGAAGAGGATGCAAACAAAACTTTAGAGGATTATAAAAAGGAATATACAACTGAAGGCTCGCTTGAGGTTTCCTTTAATAAAAATGTTGAAGTTGTGGCAACCAGAGTTCCTGCGCTTTCTATTTTATCACAGCAGGATGCGCTGTCCGCTCTTAAAACTCCTGTGGGTGGTATGAAAGTTCACGTTGTTTCAGAGGGCGAAACTATTTCTGAAATTGCCGAGATGTCAGGGATGACCACCAAAAAGGTTATGGAAATAAATCCCGGTCTTACTCCTGAAAGTTTGCAGATAGGCACAAAACTTAACGTTTCTGATACAACTCCTGCAGTTGCGGTAAGAACTAAAGAAGCGATTACAGCAGTTGAAAAAATTGCTTACGATACAAATAAAGTAAAAGATTCCAGTCAGTATACAGGGATTACAATTGTTATCTCTGACGGTGAGTATGGGGAAAAAGAAGTTAATTACGATGTGTATAAAGAAAACGGAATTGTTACCCAGAGATTTGCTACGGCTGAAAAGATTTTAAAAGAGCCTGTTACAAAGCAGGTTAAAGTCGGCACAAAAGAAAGGCCAAGATATATGGCAACAGGCAAGTTCAGGCATCCTTTCGCAGCAGGTCTTATTACTTCGCGTTATGGTTCAAGAAGCAGAGGGTTCCATACAGGTCTTGACCTTGCAGGTGCTTCAGGAAGCCCTGTATATGCATCTGACGGGGGGACAGTTTCCTTTGCCGGATGGAGCGGAGGTTACGGTAAGGTTATAAAAATTAACCACGGCAACGGTTATGAAACCTATTATGCACACTTAAGTTCAATTAACGTTTCAAACGGTCAGAAAGTTGCTAAAGGCGAAATGATAGGAAGAGTCGGCAATACCGGTAATTCTACGGGACCGCATCTTCACTTTGAAATAAGACTTAACGGTAAAACGTTAAATCCTTCAAATTATATTTATTAAGAAAGACGGCGGTGTTTAAAATTTTAAACACCGCTATTTTTAGGGGATAAGGAATATGAATGTATATGATTTTGACAACACAATTTACAAAGGGGACTCTACGAGGGATTTTTATTTCTATACTTTGAAAAATTATCCGTCGGTTTTAAAATATCTTCCGTACCAGGCGTATCATTTTATTAAGTTCGCACTTGGTATTATTGATAAGACCCATTTTAAAGAAAAGTTTTATATTTTCTTTAAAAGCATAAAAGATATTGATTTGTTTTTAGATAAGTTCTGGAAGATACATATAAAAAATATAAAGAAATGGTATCTTGATGTTCGCAAAGATGATGATATTATAATTTCTGCATCACCTTATTTTTTGCTAAAACCTGCATCTGAAATTTTAGGGATAAAATATCTTTATGCATCAAATGTTGATAAATTGACAGGAAAGTATGACGGACTTAACTGTCACGGCAAAGAAAAGGTAAGAAGATTTTACGAAATATCAAACGAAAAAATTGAAAATTTTTATTCGGATTCCTATTCAGATACACCCCTTGCTGAAATTTCAGAGAACGCATTTATGGTAAAAGGGGATAAAATAACAGAGTGGAAGATGTAAAAGGATAGATTATGGAGGATGCGAAAGCATCCTCTTTTTTAGTAAAATTATTATAAAAAATTTGTATTGACAAATATTTCCTGTTTATGTTATATTTAAGTTGCAAGATGCAACAAATATACTAAGGAGGAAAATATGGAAACTATTAATGATTTAAGAAAAAGATTAAGAGAAAACGAGAGGGAGAGAGCATTAGTCTGTAAACATTCGGGGCTTACATTCTCTAACCTTAAGAAAAAATTGTACAACCCTAAGAAATTTACTATTTCTGATATTTTGATATTCAGAAGGGTAATGAACTTAACTATGGACGAAACTATAAAAATTTTTGCACCTTTTGTTGCAAAACACAACCAGAAAGGAGAATTCTGATGATAAATATTGTAAAAGACCAAAAAGAAATTAAAACTTATATTGAGGGAACGAGAAAACTTTTTGAAATGTACAGATTAACACTTAAATATAACCTTGGCGAAACTATTTTTGAAAAAAAATTTACGGATATTGTTAAAATGTCTTTAAAAAGCGAGGATTATTCTATAGATACAGTTAAAGGAAAAATACTTAAAGAAAATTTACTCGGCGACAGAACATTATCCAGCATATCAAATGAAACTAATTACAGCGTTGCACATATATACTTTTTAAAACAAAAGATTTTAAAAGAGTTTGCGGCTCTTACCTTCGAGGTGATACTTCTATGACTTATGCAAAAGTAAAAAAACTTGCAAAAAATTATTATAAAATAGAAAAACTTTTATATATTTATGAAGATATAGCAAGCAGAAAAACATTCTTCTTAATGAGGGATAAAATAACCGAGTCTTATAAATGTTTCAGAAGAAATATAAATTATATGAAGATTTATAAGGCGGTTTTTTCAAAAAGTTTAAAAGAACTTTCAAAGGAAGATGCCTTTATTGTAAAGGGAATTTATATGAAAGGAAAAAGTGCATGCAGTGTGGCTTGCGAAAATTACATAAGCGAGTCAACAGTTTACAGAATACTCAAAAGATTTAATTTTATTTTCTTCTCGAATATGAAAAAAGTTTCCAGAATAGCAGTTCCGCTTTTTGATATGTTAAAGGAGAATTTATTATGCTAAATAACATTACAATAAAGAAAGGGAAATTTAAAAATGAACAATCAAAAAAATTACAACACTAATTTAAGCGAAGAGACTGAAAAAACTTTACAATGTATAAAAAGAATGATACTATAAAATCACAGAATGCATTTAACAATCACAAAGAGAGAATAAGTGCATTAACAGAAAACATACTAAAACAGAATAACCCTGAAACTAAAACAATTGTTCCAAATGTTTCTGAAAATAAGAGCACTAAAGCAAGTGAAACTAAACAAAACAACTCTTCTGCTTTCAATCTCTACATTCCAAAAGAGAAGAAAGAACAGGACAGATTATTAAGAGCAACAGGCTCTTATGACCTTAAAAAAGCAGACCCGAACGAAATTAATAAACATCTTAAACTCAAAGAAAAAACACCCGATGATTATTAAAGTATGTCAGTACCGCCAAAGGAACTTAATAAAAGATTAGATAATGAGGCGTTTGGACCAAAAACTGATTTTTCTGTATGGAATTTTGAGAATAACTATGATAAAATGAATAAAGAAGAACAACAAATGCTTGTACATAAAATGCAACTTGATATGAATAACGAGGGGTATAAGGATTATAATGGCCATTCATTAAAACCTGACGGAATCTTTGGTAAAAAAACACAATCTGCGTATAATCAATATAAAAATGACAATAAAGAAGAATTAGAAGAGTATGAACCTGACGATAAGAAGATAGTTGAGGGCGAAGATTATCAAGTGCTTAAAAATGAAGACGGTAAACCAGTTCTTCTTGCAAGCACAGATATGAATTTAAACGGCGAATTAGTAAGTAATATAGGCAATGAAATAACAAACAATCCCTATGCACCTAAAAAACTTGAGATACTACCAATAGATTTTGAAAATAAAGAAGCGAAAAAGAAAAATCAAAATATTGATGAAATAAGTAAGTACAGCACTACTGTTCAAGCAGAGTTATTAAAATTAAAGGTAGCATGGTATATGGCTGAAACGCAGGAAGAGAAAGATGCTATCCATGAAGAAGCTAACCGTATTAGAGCATTAGCAGATAGCGGATGGGGTCATGTTTTGGATACAGCCAAAAGCATAACAGGTGCTGCCGCAGATGAATTTGCATGGCTTTTTGGCGGAGATTCTTCAAGAGCGGAAAGAGATTTTTGGTTAACACAACTTCAAAAATTTGATCCGACAATTGAAATTGAAGTGAAAGAAACATTGCGTTCTCTGATGTTTATTGCAAGTATATTAGCACCCTCCCCGGACGATGCATGGAAAATGATATCAAAAAAAGCATCAAAAGAAATGCTTAAAACTATTGGAAAAGATGGTGCCGAAAGATTTTATAAAGCGATGACTAAACAAGCTGCAAAGGTAAATGATAATGGAATAAAAAAATTATCAGGAAAAGGAGTGCGCATAGGTAATAAATACTATCAATATGAAGTAAAAGTTGTATCTTCAAAGATTGGTAAGTATAGACTGCTTGGGAATATAGATGATTCTGGAAATTTAGTATTGGAAGCATTTGAAAAAATGCATTAGG
>JAZOMN010000227.1:0-1661 GCA_045654005.1 Clostridia bacterium | reverse complement strand
GCAGGCGGCGCTGAAACATTTTTCGGCAAAGGTAAAGGCAGAACTTTAAATGGCATATTTAGAACAATCACAAAGATTGCTGCAGCATTGTTTGTTGTTTTATCTTTAGTGCTTACATTTGTATCTAAATTTTAATTATTATGTCATAATATTAAGTCTCGTCCGACCGGATGAGACTTTTTTGTTAAGGAGAAAATATGACGCGTAAAGAAAAACTTTTTAATTTTATAAAAGAAAATAAACTTACTCCATTTTCATTTAACGAGCTTGTAATAATGCTTGATATAAAAGATGAGGATATTAAAGAACTTGAAACATTACTTGGTAATTTACTTTCTGAAAAGAAAATAATTTTAACTAAGAAAAAAAGGTATAAGTATAATACTGATTCAGATTTATATGAAGGCGAATTTATAGGCCATGATAAAGGGTTTGGTTTTATATCCTCGAATGAATTTGAGTATGATTTTTTTGTTTCAAAAGAATGTAAGAAAAATGCTTTAAACGGCGATAAAGTAAAATTTAAAATAATAAAAGAAAAAACTTCTGACAGACGGGCAGAAGCAGTTATTACAGATATTATTGAAAGAAAAAATGTTTCTGTTGTGGGAACATTTAAGAAAAACAGAAATTTTGGGTTTGTGATTGCTGACGATAAAAAATTTGATAAAGATATTTTTATTTCTAAAAAATATTGTTCAACTGCTAAAGACGGAGATAAAGTTGTATGTTCAATATTAAATTACGGGAATTATGATAAAAAACCAGAAGGTAAAATTATCGAGGTTTTAGGGGATTTTTTTGAAGATGGTAACGATGTCCTTTCAGTTATAAAAAAATATGATTTACCTTATATTTTCCCTAAAAAAGTCTTAAATGAAGTTAAATCTATCAGTGAAACTTTATCTCAAAATGATTTGCTAAACAGAGTTGATTTAAGAGATAAACTTATCATAACAATTGACGGCGAAGATGCAAAGGATTTAGATGATGCTATATCACTTACAAAAATAGATGATAAATATATTTTAGGTGTTCATATCGCTGATGTAAGCCATTATGTTTATAAAGATAGTAATATTGACAAAGAAGCATATCAAAGAGGAACAAGTGTATATCTTGCTGACAGGGTAATACCTATGCTTCCCAAAGAATTATCAAACGGAATATGTAGTCTTCATCCGGGCGTGGACAGGCTAACAATGTCTGTATTTATTACTATAAACAAAAAAGGAGAAATTCTTGATTACGACTTTAAAAAGTCGGTTATAAATTCTAAATACAGAATGACATATACTGAAGTTACGGATATTCTTATAAATAAGAAAAAATGTGATAAAAAGTTAAATGCGCTTCTTAATAATATGGAATCTCTTGCTATGATTTTAAGAAAAAAGAGGCAGAAGCGCGGAAGTCTGGATTTTGATTTTCCTGAATGTAAAATAATATACGATAAAAATAATAATCCGATTGATATAACAAAATATACTTTATCTATATCAAATTATATCATCGAAGAATTTATGCTTCTTGCAAATGAAACTGTGGCGGAATATGTGTACTGGCAGAATAAACCATTGATATATAGAATTCACGAAGATCCTGACCCTGAAAAAATGGATAAATTTAAAATCTTTATAAAAAATATGGGCTATACACTA
>JAZOMN010000226.1:0-11914 GCA_045654005.1 Clostridia bacterium | reverse complement strand
TAAAAAATACCATTTGTTTTTCATTTTTATACAAGTTAGTTGAATTTCTTCTCTGTCACCATCAACTGTAAATTCCACATCAACTTTTGCTACTTTTGTTATTGAATCATATTCCTTATCAGTCATATAATCATATAGCTCGCGAAAAATTGTATATTCGCTTATATCATATTCGCTTACAAGTTCAGTCCTTATGATTTCTATGTCTTGTGGTGTTTCGTAACGATAATCCTCTTCTATTTCTCTAATAATTTCACTACGACTTGCATCTTCCGATAGACCTAAATCTTCTGCTATTTCCTTTAATGTGAATTCGGGAAAACACTTCACCATAGTTTTAATATCCATTTCATATTCACTTTTAACAGTAGCAACAGCAACCTTTTCAGGTGATGAATTAACACCAGCAGTTTTGACACAAATTAAAGTAACTATTATGGCTAATACTACAATTATTAAGGAAAACACTCGTTTTGTTTTTGGAATAACGATTTTTTTACTTATATGTAAATCCTCTACCTTTACTCCACATTCGGGGCAAAAATCAGCCGCTTCATTTAGTTCATTTCCACAATTTTTACAAAACATTTAAGTTACCTTCTTTCTTTTAATACGGTGCCGGAATTTGCAACAGCATTGCCAAAACTTGAATTATTAATGAAAATATAACCAAAACAGTGGTGCCTTTTGAAACCTTGCGTTCTTCCTTTTTTGCACTCTTACATAAGCAAAAAGTTATAAGAATATGTAACGCTATTATAATTAACATATATGTTCTGCCCTTTTCAGACACCACAAAATAATCATCTTGTGCCAAGAAACTATAAACAACCTTAATTTCATTATTAACTCTCCTTACAATCATATTGATTATTGTAATAATGATAGTGATTATTTTAACAAGCTTATTTTGACCGATTTGGCTGATTTTATCTTTTATAGTTGTAAATAAATGTTTAATATCATATTCCAAAAAAAGTTCTGAAGTTAAAATGTTAAGTCCGTCAAAATTTTTTAATATCATATTACAGCCTCCAAGCAGATGCGTTAGTATCCGAACTCGTTTCTTGCCGGATTTTTTCGCCACTGCTTCGTTAAAATACTCGCAAATATTCTAAATCTTTTTTTATTGTGCTTTTAAGTTCGTCTGTATCCTTAAACTTTTTTTCTTCTCTAATAAAGTCTTTTAAACAAACTGTGACATATTTATTATAAAGGTCTCCTGAAAAGTCAATTATATGAGTTTCAAGTAAGGTGTTTTTTTCGCACTTTAGGGTAGGTGCAATACCAATATTTGAAATACCTTTATAAACTTTATCCCCAATTTTTACCTCGGATAAATAAACCCCTCTTTTTATAGGTGTAACAGTATTAAGTAAAGGCATATTTATTGTAGGAAATAATATTTTACTTCCTAATTTTTTACCCATGATTACAGCCTCTGATATTTTATAGTCTTCCCCTAAAAAAGAATTCGCTTTTTTTATATTTCCCTCTTTTAAAAGGCTTTTTATATAAGTGCTTGAAACAGTTTTACCGTCAATTTTAACCTCGGGAATAACGGTAAGTTCAAAATTGCCCTCTGCGTATTCTTCAAGCGTTTTTATATCTCCTTCTCTATTATATCCGAACTTAAAATTAAATCCGCATACAACAAAAGAAGCCTTAATATATTCTATTAAGTATTCCAAAATAAAATTCTTGGCACTTAACTTTTTAAAGTCATCGGTAAAATTAACTGCAAACACAGTGTCAATTCCCATTTTTTCTATAATCTTTAAATTTTCGGAAAATGGGTATAATTTTCCCGTCTCAAACTGGGGAACAAAGGTTAAAACGGCAGACTTAAGATTGTTCTCTTTTGCTTTTTTAACCGTTTTAAAAATAAGTTCTCTGTGACCCAGATGAATTCCGTCAAACATACCAAGACAAACAGCGTATTTATCATTATTTTCAATTTTTCTTTTATTGTCTATAAGAATTATCTTCATAATATCCGCCTTTGTTTAATCAGGAATTTCCTGATTAACCTTAATAAAAACTCTTTAACACTTTAAGCACAAGATTTCCGTTATATAACACCATAGTTCCGAGTGCCATAAACTCTCCTGCCGTACTGTAAACTCTGTATATGGAATCTTCTTCCACGTCTTCTTTTTTAAACCCTAAATCATTAAGGGTAACAAAAATACCGTTTTTAAATCTTATCTCAAGATTATAGGATAAAATAATCTGTGGAAAATCCATAAACACTTTATCTGCTCCGATTAAGTTGGTTATAAAACTGACATTTCCCTTTTTTATATCGGTTATATCAGTAACTTTCGGATTATCAATTGTGAACATTCCGCTTTTTGTTCTCTTAAGAGCAGTCATAACAGCGTAAGTCCCGAGTTTTTCTCCTATATCGTCAATAAGACTTCTTATATATGTACCTTTTGAACATAATACTCTTAAAGATATTATGTTTTCCTCTAAATCAAATTTTAATATTTCAATTTCTTTTATTTCGACTTCTACGGGGTCGCGGTTAATTTCAATACCGTCTCTTGCAAGTTCGTATAATTTTTTTCCCTTTATTTTCTTTGCAGAGTACATAGGGGGAACCTGCATAATTTTCCCTAAAAATGAGTTAATGGCATCTTCTACTTCCTCTTTTGTAACCGAAACATCGCTTTCTTTTACTACTGTTCCCGTTATATCCAGAGTATCCGTCTTTAACCCTAACTTAAATTCTGCTTCATACTCTTTATCGCCTAAAGAGATAAAGTCGGCAATTTTGGTAGCCTTGCCTATACAGATAGGTAAAACCCCTGTCGCCATAGGGTCTAGAGTCCCCGTATGCCCAACTCTTTTTATTTTAAGGGCGCGCCTTACTATATTAACGCAGTCATGAGAAGTCATATCTTTTGCCTTGTTTACGACAATAATTCCACTCTCTACCATTTAGTACCTCTTACAATTCATTAGTTATTTCTTTTAATATTTTTTCTTTAACTTCATCTATAGTTAAGTTTTCCATTCTTATTCCACTTGCTCTAATGTGACCGCCACCGCCAAATTTTTCGGCAATTTTGGACACGTCAACGCGTTCATCTGACCTTAAAGAAACTTTAACTGTTCCTTTATTTACCTCTGAAATAAGAACTCCGACCTCAACGCCCGATACAGTTCTTGGAATTTGTGCAAGACCGTTCAAATCTTCTTCTTTGATATCGTTATCTTTGGCATACTCATTTGAAACGGTAACAACTGAGATCTCACCATTTTCAAAAAACTCCATATTCATAATGCACTTTGCAGATAAAAGTTGCCTTTTATAATCTTTTTCTAACATAAGTTTTTTATTTAAGTTATAAAATGAAGCTCCCAAAGATATAAGTTTTCCTGCCATTATATGAGTTTCTTCGGTAGTGTTTGAGAACATAAATCCGCCTGTATCAGTTAAAATTGCACCATACAGGGCACTTGCCATTTTTTTATCCGGCACAATCCCCATAAATTCTGCAAGTCTTATTACTATTTCCCCTGTTGCCGAAGAAGACGGGTCAACAAAATTAACATCGGCAAATAAAGTGTTTGACTTGTGATGGTCGATATTTAAGGTTTCGCCCTTAAAATATTTTTTTAAACCGCCAAGCCTGTCAATATCCCCTGTATCGAGTGCGACAACAAGGTCGTAATCAAAATCGGTATCGCCGAATTGGAAATTATCCCCGAAAATTTTAAACATTTCGGGCAGTTCTTTCTCTAAAAGGACAACCGCCTCTTTTCCCGCTTCTTCCATAAGGAATTTAAACCCTGATGCTGACCCCAAAGCATCACCGTCAGGATTTATATGGGTAAGAATAAGTATTTTCTGTTTATCTGAAATCTTTTTTAAAACCTCAACAAACATTACTTTTTCTCCTCTTTTGATATTTTGTTTATTACATCTAAAATATGGTTTCCGTATTCAATAGAGTCGTCAATAACAAAGTTAAGTTCAGGGGTTATTCTTAAATTAAGACGCCTTGAAATTTCTCTTCTTAGGAAAGATGACGCACTTTTTAATCCCTTAAGAGCATTCTTCTTTTCCTCTTGGTTTCCCATAACGCTTACATAGATTTTGGCAAATTTCAAATCCTTTGTAACCTCTGTTTTCATAACCGAGGTCATAACCGGAATACGAGGATCTTTAATATCTCTTAAAAGTACGGAAAGTTCTCTTTTAAGTTCAGTATTAACTTTTTCTTCTCTTACTGATGCCATATTTTTATTACCTTTCTACTTCTTCTTCAACAAAACATTCAATAACATCTTCTACTTTTAAGTCATTATATCTTTCAATTCCAAGTCCGCATTCGTAACCTTCTGCAACTTCTTTTGCATCATCTTTAAATCGTTTGAGCGAGTTAAGAGCACCTTCAAAGATAACAATATTGTCACGGACAACTCTTACGCCGCAGTTTCTCTTAATCTTACCGTCACGAACGTAACAACCTGCAATTGTACCCACGCCTGAAATTTTAAATGTTTCTCTGATTTCGGCATGACCGATAATCTTTTCAACGAATTTTGGTGCAAGCATACCTTTCATAGCAGCTTCCATTTCTTCGATAGCCTGATAAATAACTTTATAAAGTCTTATTTCAACTTCTTCTCTTTCAGCAGATGTTGTAGCACCCTGGTCAGGTCTTACATTAAATCCAATGATAATAGCGTTTGATGCGTTTGCAAGCATAACATCAGATTCATTGATACCACCAACACCGCCGTGGATAACATTAAGTCTTACCTCTTCGTTTGAAAGTTTTGTAAGCGATTGTCTTACCGCTTCAACAGAACCCTGAACGTCGGCTTTTACGATAATGTTAAAGTCCTTAATCTGACCGTCATTAATGTGGTCAAACAGATTATCTAAAGTTACTTTTTGTCTTGCATTGAACATTTCTTCTTTTTTATCAAATTTTCTTAGTTCAACAAGTTGTTTTGCTTTCTTTTCATCGGTTACAACATTAAATGTGTCACCGCCGACAGGAACTTCGTTAAGACCGATAATTTCAACAGGACATGAAGGACCTGCTTCTTTTATCTTCTGACCCTTATCGTTAATCATAAGTCTTACTTTACCGAATACTGTTCCTGCAATTAAGTGGTCGCCTGTTTTCAAAGTACCTTTCTGAACTAAAACGGTAGCAACAGGACCTCTTCCCTTATCAAGTTTCGCTTCAATAACAATACCTTCGGCAACTCTGTTTGGATTTGCTTTTAATTCCTTAACTTCTGCAACAAGTAAAACATTTTCCAAAAGTTCGTCAATGTTAAGTCTTTGTTTAGCAGAAACAGGAACACAAATAACATCTCCGCCCCATTCTTCAGGAACAAGGTCGTATTCCATAAGTTGTTGTTTGATTTTATCAGGGTTTGCGCCCTCTTTATCAATTTTATTGATTGCAACAACAATGCTTACATTTGCCGCTTTAGCATGGTTAATTGCTTCAACTGTCTGAGGCATAATACCGTCATCAGCTGCAACAACAAGGATTGCAATATCAGTAGCCATAGCACCTCTTGCACGCATTGCAGTAAATGCTTCGTGCCCCGGTGTATCTAAAAATGTTATTTCGCTTCCGTTTATTTTAACTCTGTATGCACCGATATGCTGAGTAATACCACCCGCTTCGGTAGATGTAACATCTGAATTTCTTATAGCGTCAAGAAGTGATGTTTTACCATGGTCAACGTGTCCCATAACAACAACGACAGGTGAACGAGGCAATAAATCTTCTGCCTTATCCTCAACATCGGATATAACCTGTTCTTCTAAAGATACAATAATTTCCTTTTCATATTTAACGCCGAATTCTTCGCAGATAAGTGCAGCAGTATCAAAGTCGATAATCTGGTTAACACTTGCCATAACACCAAGACCCATAAGTTTTTTGATAACATCAGATGCAGTCTTCTTTATTCTTTGTGCAAATTCGCCCACTGTTATTTCGTCAGGAATTTTTATATGAAGAATTTCAGGTTTTATAATTGTCTGCTTTTTAGCCTTGTTATCAAATTTTTCAAACTTCTTGCTTTGTTGCTGACCGCCTTTTTTAAGTTTCTGTTTTTTATCGTGAGTTCCGTATATGTCGTCAGTCTTTAATATGCTCTGGATTTTTTCATCGTCAATATTACTGATTTCAACATTTGAAGACCTTGTATCAACATAACGCACTTTCTTTTCAATCGGCTTTTCAATAACTTTTTTAAGTTCTTCTTCGTTATATTCAAAGGTCTCATTTTCTTTCTTTTTAGGAGCAGGTTTAACTTCCCCTTTAGGCTCTGCCTTTTTAGGTTCTTCTTTTTTTGCTTCCTGCTTTTTAGGCTCTTCTTTCTTAACTTCTGCCTTTTTAGGCTCTTCTTTTTTAACTTCTGCCTTTTTAGGTTCTTCTTTTTTAATTGTTTCTTCTTTCATTATATCTTCAATTGATTCAACTGCGTGTTTCTTAGTAATTTCCTGAAAGAATAAATTTAATTCGTTTTCATCCATTTTACTTTTTGTGTTCTTACCGTTAAATCCCATTTCTTTTAAGATATTAACAAGTTCTTTACTTTCTATGCCAAGATGTATGGCTAATTCATTAACTTTAATAGTTTCCATACTAAAAAGCACCTCCGTTTTAATTCTCAGGCTCTTTATGCCTTAATACCATTTATAAAATTCATATCCGTAACGACTAAGGAAACAGTTTCAGATTTTCCTAAAATTTCCCCGAGTTCGTCTTTTGTTCCTAATATAAGATAATCAACATTATTTTTAGTTGCAAGGTCAACTAACTTTTCCTTACCCTTACCGTCCGAAGCGATTACGACAAAGGGAGCATTCCCTTCCCTTATTAACTTTTCTGTTATAAAAGTTCCCGCTCTTACCTTTCCGGCACGGTTTGCAAGGCCGATAAGTCTTATTCTTTTATCATTTAACATTTTGTAAAAACTCTTCCCTTAAAATTTCATAAGTTTCGGAATCCACTTTATCTTTGAAAGCATAATCAAGTTGTTTTCTCTTAAATGCAGTATCAAGACATTCTTGATTTTTGCAGATATATGCTCCGCGTCCGTTCTTTTTCCCTGTAATATCTACAGATATTGTCCCCTCAGGGCTTTTCACTATTCTTATTAAATCTCTTTTATCAAAAGAGTTTTTACATCCTATACATCTTCTCTGAGGTTGGGTTTTCATAAAGTTTCATCCTTTCTAAAACGCCAGATTTAGTCTTTAACGCTTTTTATATCTATTTTCCAGCCTGTAAGTTTAGCGGCAAGTCTTACATTCTGACCTTCCTTACCGATAGCAAGAGAAAGTTGACTTTCAGGAACTGTTACCTGACATGCTTTTTCTTCTTCTAAAACTTTAACTTCAAGAACTTTTGCAGGAGAAAGTGCGGAAGTTACATATTCTTTAGGGTCTTCAGAGTAAACAATAATATCTATTTTTTCTCCTCTTATTTCATTTAAGATATTTGAAACTCTCATTCCTTTAGGTCCAACGCAAGAACCAACAGGGTCAACATCTTTGTTGTTTGAGAAAACAGCAATTTTAGTTCTTGAACCTGCTTCTCTTGAAATTCCCTTGATTTCTACAGTACCGTCAGAAATTTCAGGAACTTCTTTTTCAAAAAGTCTCTTGATAAGTCCAGGATGGCTTCTTGAGAGCACAATCTGCAGTCCTCTTGCATCGTCTTTAACATCCATAACATAAAGATAGATTTTTTCGCCGGGACGGATATTTTCAGATGGAACCTGTTCGCCCTGTGCTAAAATTGCTTCCTGAGTTCCAATTTCTATCATAATATTTTTATGAGGGCCTTGTTCTATTCTCTGAACAAGTCCTAAAAGGATTTCTCCTTTCTTTTCAGAAAACTCGTTACAAGCAATCGCTCTTTCTGCTTCTCTTATTCTTTGAACTATAACCTGCT
Organism: Clostridia bacterium; assembly: GCA_045654005.1. Taxonomy (GTDB): domain Bacteria; phylum Bacillota; class Clostridia; order UMGS1840; family HGM11507; genus SIG450. Next base: position 3,965 of record JAZOMN010000226.1, on the reverse strand, counting down.
TTGCAGTTTGCGCTGCAATTCTTCCGAAAGTTTTAGGCATAACATTTATTTCTATTTCGTCGCCTGTCTGATAGTGTTTGTTGATTTTTGATGCTTCCTCAAAGGAAATTTCAATTTCAGGGTCTTCAACTTTTTCAACAACAGTTTTAACTGCGTAAACTCCCATTTCCCCGTTCTTTCTGTTAACAATACCTCTTACTTCTCCTGCGTTCTGGAATTCCCTTTTGTACGCAGATAAAAGTGCAGTTTCAATGGCATCAATTAAAAGTTCTTTATCAATACCCTTTTCCTTAGCTACTGCCTCTAAAGCATTTAAAAATTCTTTGTTCATTTTTTAATTACCTCCAAATTCAAAATATATTTTAACATCAACAATATTTGCTTTTTCTATTTGTATTTCTTTTCCGTCTGCCTCGATTGTAACATCGCCTTTTTCAGACCCCTCTTTTAAAGTACCGACTAAAAGTTTTAAATCGTTTACCTTCTTAAAAACTTTAACCTGAACTTTTTTCCCGATGCTTTCTAAAAAGTGCCAGTCATATTTTAACTGCCTTTCTATTCCCGGGGAAGAAACTTCTAAAATATATGCTTCTTCAATTAAGTCCACCCTGTCAAGTTCATCCGAAAGATAACGACTTACCTCTTCGCATTCGTCAATCGAAACAAGGCCGCCCTCTCTGTCAATAAAAACTCTTAAAACTTTATCCTGCCCCTCTTTTACAAAAACAACATCGTAAACACGAAGCCCTTTTTCCGAGAGGAAAGTTAAAAGAATATTTTCAACTTCTTTCGTTATTTTTAAAGACATATTTTCCTCCTCTTTACAGTAATTAAAATTACCGCTCTATAAGAACATCACGAAAAACTATCGAACTAAAAGTCCGAGTTTTTCGGATAACCTTGTTGTGTTATTCCACAATAAACTTGAAAGAGTGGGTCACAACCCACTCTTTCATAGTCATTATGTTTAAATCATACTCATTATATCACATAGAATTTATAATTTCAAGTCTTTTTACTTAATTTTCTAAAATTTCTTCCAATATAAGAATACTTTTATCTTCTGCTTTCTTTACTTTTTTATCCGGCTTTTCAAATTGTTTTCTCACTAAGAGATACACTTTCCTGTCTTTAGGCAGATATTCTTTAAAAAATTCATGCTCTGAAATATCTATATAAGAAGAATATCCGTCTTTTGTTTTTATAACTCCATTTACCCCTCTTTTTAAGAATGCTTCAAGTATATAATCGTCTATAAGATATATATAACTTTCGCCGTTTACTATATCCACATCTATTCTGTTCCAGAAATCAAGGTCACGATCATACGGCACTTTCGGATTGGTATATATATTTTTTACAGTCGCTTTTATTTTACCGTCATTATTTTCATCGCCGACAATTTCAGGAAAAGTTTCGGAAAGTTTTAAACTAAGCCCCTCATAATTCATATAGTCGCCAATATATGTAATATTAAAATCGCTTACATTTTTAGATTTTATATCCCCTATGGTAAACACAACTAAAAATACTAAAAATATTCCAAACCATGTGTACCACTTATAGTGATACCAGTAGTTCTCCCATTTTTCTCTAAAAGATCCGATTTGCATAATTTATCCTCCTACAAAATGCATGATGTTGCAATATATAAAACTATAACAAAACTAAAATTTATCACTGTAAATAAACCAATATATTTTAATGTACCCTTAGGGTTATGAGCAGTATATTCCCTTAATGTAATAAGACTTGCCAAAGATGCAATTAAAGTTCCCGCACCGCCTATATTAACCCCTAAAAGAAGTTCTTTATAATTTAAGGTAAACTGCGAAAGTAAAATCGCAGAGGGAACGTTACTTATAAACTGGCAGGACAGTATAGAATACAAAAGCGTATTCTTTAAAAGTAATGATCCGAAAAAGTCTTTAACCGCATCTATCCTTGCTAAATTACCCGAAAATATAAAGAAAAAGAAAAAGGTTAAAAGCAAAGGATAATCAACTCTTTTAAGCGCCTCTTTATCTAAAATAAAAAGAGCAATAAGTATTATACCAAAACCGATATAATAAGGTATCACCCTGAATACCATTATAATTGACAGTGCAAATAGAACAAGATATATTCCTGCTCTTTTTTTATTTAAAGAAACATCTTTCCCTTTAAGTTCTAAAGGCTTTGACTTTATAAAAATAAGACAGCATAAAGTTATAAGGAAAATTGAAATTATAAAAGGAAACGCCATAATACCCATAAATTCGCCTGTCGGTATATTGAATTTTGAGTAAAGATATAAATTCTGCGGATTTCCAAAAGGGGTTAACATTCCCCCTAAGTTTGCAGAAATGTTCTCCATTATAAAAGTAAATGCCATGTATTTTTCGTTGTTTGTGGCTTTTAGGACATAAAAACCAAGCGGTAAAAATATTAAAAGCGCCATATCGTTTGCAATAAGCATCGAGCCGATAAAAGTAATATAGCAAAGTGCAAGAATACATATCTTTAAATCTTTAAATGTTCTTATAGTCCTTCTTGCTAAAATATAGAAAAATTTAATTTCCCTTAACGCGCATACAACCGCAAGCACCGAAAACAAACACGCAAGTGTCTTAAAATCAAAATATCCTATGTAACTTTTATCAATCGGTACAAAAAATACCGTTATAAGCGCAAGAAGTCCTGCAATTATCATTACAACCATAAATATCTTACAAAATCCCCTGTATTGTAGAATAAATTATGTTTATTCTAACATAAATCCGACAAAAAAACAATAAAAATCTATATAACATGAAAAATCTTGCCAAAAAAGGGACAGTCCCCAAAATGGCAATTATCATATTAAAAAAAGTTGACATGAGTTGGATTCTTTCCATTGTCAACTTTTTAAATTTGCTATATAACTGTACGCAATCTTTGCGGATTCAATATCCTTATTGCATTCTATTTTAAGTGTTATTTTCTTTTGTCTTTAATAAACAAATTCACTACAGGAATTTGCTTTAGTATAAATCTTTTTAATTTTATTTTCCAGAATTTTCGCGTTTCTTCATCACTGCTTCTTTTTATTTCCATTTTGTAATATCTTATACCCTCTGATACTTCAAATATATAAGGAACAAGGGCAAAAAGAAAAAGAGACAGAAAAAATGCTCCTATACCATATAATATTAACATTTGTGTTAACCCATTACTCATTATTTTCTCCTTACGGTCAATAGATTTAACTGTTTGATTTATGCTGCCCCAGGCATACTCTTATTTAATTGAACTTTTTTTAATATTACTTAAAAGTTCCTGCAAAATATCCATCTGCATCTTAGCAATCTTATAATTGTCCCACACTGCATAATCAAAGACTACAGATATAATCATATATACTATAGGGATAAGTTTTTCTTTTGAAATTCGCAAGACATTAGCAAGTCTTTCTATGTATTTGTTATAACGGGCATCCTGAATTTGGGTTGACTTTTTCATTTCATCGCCATACACAGGACTTGTTGCAATCTGATAAACCGCCCTTAATTCAGGCTGTTTTGTCTTTACAAGCTCTAAGAATGAATCAAAAAATACATTTAGTTCTGATATTGTAGAAATAGCATAGGAAAAAAGTTCATCTGCGACCTCATTAAGTCCATACATTCCGGCACTTATAATTATACCTTCTTTAGATTTAAATCTATAATACAGACTGCCTATTGATATACCTGTATCCATACATATATCCCTGATTGAAGTATTTTCAAGTCCGTTTTCGGTAACAAAGTGAAAAATCTCTTTTATAAATTGCTCTGTCGTTTTTTTCATAGTTCTCCCTTTTTTATAACACCCGTTCTATTCCCTTTAAAAATATAGTACAACATAATTTACATTATGTTGCGTTACAGAGTAACGCAGCGATATAAATTCCTGACGGAATTTGCGATATACCTTGTGGTGCGATATATTTTCAATGCGATATA
>JAZOMN010000225.1:0-10546 GCA_045654005.1 Clostridia bacterium | reverse complement strand
CATTTAACGACCCACATCTTGTAATCGACACACATGCAAAAAGACTTGCAAGAAGAATGGGCTTTACCAAGTTTGATGACCCATACAAGGTTGAACTGGACCTTACTAAAATCATACCAAAAGAAAACAGAGCAAAGTTCTGTCATCAGCTCGTTTTTCATGGTAGAGAAATATGCAATGCAAGGAAGCCAAAATGTGATATATGTCCTGTTAATGAATATTGCTTAAAGAACATATAATATGAAATGAAAAAGAGGCTGTAATTTTTTTACAGTCTCTTTTTCTTAAATAGAAATCCACCAAAAATCTAAAAGTCACAAAATTAAGCTTTTTTATAAACCTTGTTTTCTTTCTGTAAAAAAATAGTCCGAAATAATTCGGACTATTAAAAATCATATTCAAAAAATACCTGCAATTATTTAAACTTTCTTTTTCTTGCAGCTTCGGATTTTTTCTTTCTTTTTACACTTGGTTTAACGTAGTGTTCTCTCTTTTTAATTTCAGTTAACACTCCTGCTCTGGCACACTGTCTTTTAAATCTGCGAAGAGCATTATCTAAAGATTCGTTTTCTTTAATTCTGATTTCTGACATTTGTTTTCCCTCCCTCCGCTGAGGCACTCGGGAGTTGAACCACGTATGGTTTTGAAATAGAAATTTCGCTTCATATTGCAGAAATTCCTGCGGATATACGAAAGTATTACCCTTGAAATTTCTTTATCTGAAACAAAATTTCAAATTTAAAAACTCTTCGACCTTAAACGCATTAGAATTTCGTACTATTTTAATGCGGAGGACGAAGCCAGGCTTGACGCCTTACGAGGACAACAAATTAAAAGAGTGCAAATTGTAAAAGTTTAAGGCATACGGGGCTTAACTCCCGAGTGCCTAAGCAAATGCTTTGGGTGCATATACAGTTTGACCATATTATGCTTTTCTTATTATACATACTTTCTACATATTTGTCAATAAATTTTATAAAAAATATTATTTTTCTTTGTCGAATAATTTTTTTATATCCCTCTTTTGTTTTGACATTTTTTTCCATTTGGCTATAGTATAATGGTTACAATAGTTTTTATAAAGCAACCTAAACCCTAATTAAACACTTATAAATCGACTGTGACAAAGGAGCATATTATTATGGAATTACTTAAGAAAAATCTGTCAGTTTTTAAAACTTTGGTAACGAATTTCACTTTATCTTTATTAAGATATAAGAATATAGGAATTCTGTCGGCAATAGGATTTCTTATAGGAAGAATAAATATTTTTTCTTCCCTTTCCCCTTTTTCCCTTTCCTTTTTACTTGCATCGGGAAACAATCCTATAGTTTTAATATTTACACTTTCAGGTATAATTTCACAAAGAAGTTTAAATGTGCCTAAATATGTACTGACTGTTCTTTTTGGTGTTACATTATCAACTCTTATCAAATGGATTTTCCCGAATATAAATAAGGACAAGGTAAATCCCGCTGTATGTTTTATATCAATGTTTACATTTGGTTTGTGCTTTACTTTATTTAAAGATTATGTTATTTATGATATCTTACTTGTATTATTTGAGGCAACCGTATCGTTTTTATCATACTTCATTTTAAAAAAAGGGATATTATCAGTTTTAAAAGTAAAATCAAAAAAATATTTTACCCAAGAAGAAATAACAACATTTCTTATTATACTTACTATTCTGGTTGCAGGAATCGGAGATATTTATATTTATGATCTTTTCCATTTGAAAAACATAATTGCTGTTTATATGGTTTTTTTAGGTGCTTCAGTAAGAAATATTGGCATTGGCTCACAAATTGCCGCATTTATGGGGGTTGCCGCAGGTCTTGGAAGCGACTATATGGGAGTTTTTATTGCTACATACTGTGTTAACGGGCTTATTGCATCTACAATGTCAAAGTACGGAAAAATTATTTCTGTTTTAGGGTTTACTTTAGGTAATGTATTTATGAATATACTTATGGGATTTGAATATTACATGGTTATATCATACCCTGAAATTGCTATTGCATCATTTTTCTACATATTGCTTCCTGATGTTTTAATAAAAAGAATATTTTTGTTAAATACCGAATACGGTCTTTATGATGACTCGGCATCTACTATAAAGAAAATTGCAACGGTTAAACTCGACAGGCTTAGCCTTGCTTTTAAAAAATTATCCGACACTATTTGCGTAACTCTTCTTAAAAACAATAAAACCAAAGAAGATAATTTTTCTCACTTTTATGATGAAATAGGAGAAAAAGTATGCAAAAAATGTGCGTTAAGATTTTACTGTTGGCAAAAAGATTATGATACGACAAAAAAGGCAATGTCGCAGATAGTAAAAAAGATAAATTTAAAAGGGACTGCAAACCGTGATGATTTTCCCGAATATTTTAAAGGGAAATGCGTAAAGACAACCGAGGTATTACAGGCAATTACCTCTCTTTATGAAATATACCGCCTTAATTCAGTATGGCAGAGTAAAATGAAAGAAAATACAAAGATATACAAAGACCAGTTTTTAGAACTTTCAGACATTGTACAGAATTTAAAAAATGAGATTGAAAAAAATCCTTATTTTGATAAAAACTTATCCCTTGAAATATCCTCCAGATTGGAGAACGATGGAATCAATATCAAAAACTTAAATGTTATAAAAGATTGTAACGAAAACACCCAGATTGAACTTACTCTTTTCCCCTGCCAGAAAAAAGATAAATGTTATAAATTTATAGAAGAAAGGCTTTCAGAGATACTTGATATTCCTTTTATGAAAATATCGGGAAAATGCTCCTTTAAAGAATGTGTTCTTCGTTTCAAAGAAAGCGAAAGTTATTTTCTTAAATCAAGTGTAAAACAATGTTCCAAAGATAAAAACGAAAAGAGTGGTGATAATTATTCTATAAAAACTCTTGACAACTCTTCAAGATATATCATTCTTTGTGACGGAAGCGGAAGTGGAGAAACCGCATCTTTTTATTCTAAAAACACAATTAAACTTTTAGAAGAATTTTTAAAGACTGGTTTTTCCAAATCAGCATCAGTAAAACTAATCAATTCCTCTTTAATGTGCAACAAGGAAAACGATTACTTTTCTACAATTGATTTAAGTATTATGGACTTAAAAAACGGAGAACTTGAAATCTTAAAAAAAGGTGCTTGCCCTACCTACATAAAAAAAGGAAACGGTGAATTTATAGTTATAAGAAACAACTCATTCCCTGCAGGAATTATTGATGATAATAAAGAAAAAACACAAAAAATCAAACTTTCGGAAAACGACCTTATAATTATGTTAAGTGATGGAATATACGATTCTATTGACAAGGAAGACTGGATAATAGAAGCATTAAAAGCAATAAACTCAAACGACCCCGATGTTATTTCCGATCTTATATTAAAAATTGCACAAAGCACTGAAAATAACGGCAAAGACGATATGACGGTTATAGTAAGCAAATGTGTTAATATCCAAACCCGCCAAAACCTTTAAAATCCGGCTTTTTCATCGTTGTCGATTTTAAGCCAAATTCAATGTATATAAATTGTAAATATGGAAATAATTACAATAAACAAATTAAAAAGGGTGTTTTAATGAACAAAGATAAAGATGTAATTATGATAAGCAATACTGACTCTGAATACATTGATAAGATTATTCTTATACTTAATGACAATAAAAAAAGAGTAGTTTCCGAAGAACTACTCATAAAACAGGCCGAAAAGATTATTTACGAATATGAGAACAAGAATAAAAAGAATAATTCCTCTTTTTTATTTAAGAAAATTCTTTTCTTTTTATGCTCTGCACTTATTTCGGTTATTACTTGTTTTATAGCCGTTGGAATGTTATCCGAACTCGTTTTTAAATTGTAAATTTTTGATATAATATCGTTAAAAGCCTCGGAAATATCCGAGCCTTGCGAGGACGCCAAATTGAAAAGATTAAAATTTAACAAGTTTAAGGCGTATGGAGTTCGACACTCCTACGGCTCTAGGTATGCGCTTATTTTATTAAGATTATTATCAGTTAAAAAATTATCAGTATTATAAATAAAAAGAACATCTGAAATTCCGTTTTCCTTAAGATATTTTGGAATACTTAAATTATAATATCTTAAGTCAAATACGACTGTTTCACTATAATGATTTGCTATAAATGGTATTATACTATGGGCATAAGAATCCTTTATAACCGCTAATTTTTTTTCATTTTCATAAGTGAGTTTTTCCCCATCCTCAAATTTAGTCCTAATAGTTGTAATACCATGATTGCCGTCAAGATAATAAGTATATTTATCCTTGATGGCAATATTTTTTTCTTCATATAAAGAATCCGACTCTTTTATTAAATCATAATTAACCTTATAACTTACATTAAAACGAGGTTCATATTTTATGATTTTATCCCCTTCTAAATTTACAGTTGATTTAGACCATGTTGTGCCATAAAAATCATCTGCAACCGTTTTAATATTAAAATCCTGCTTTTTGAAAGGTGTTATTCCAAAAGTTTTCATTATATCTTCATATACTATAAAACTTCCGTTTGCAGTCTGGTGATGGTCAGTTCTGTAATAGATGTATTCGTCTTTATTTTCATTTAAACTTTCAAGCGAATTTATAAAGTTGACATTATTAAGAGTTTCCTTTGTATATGCTATTAAATCTTTCTGATAACTGTTATAAGAATATAATGGAAGTTTATCCTTTAAGATTTCATAGGCTGTAGGAATCAAAGCAAAACTTACATTCAATGTTTCATCCTCTGCAAGTTTATTTATAGCATTTAAATTATTTAAAACTATGTTTTCATCAAAATTACCCTGATAAGTTTGAATTAAGTAACCATCATCTGCAAAATATACTCCGTTATTCTCTTTCTTAAAAGAAAGTTTTTCAAGATTGCTCTTTAAGGACACGAAGAAATTCCTGAATGCAGTTTTATCAGTTAAAAATTCTTCGAAATCTTTGGTATATTCCCCTTCCACTAAAGACGAAAAAGAAAATTCAGGCATTTTTTTTGCATATCGGTTTTCATTTTCCAAAAAATCTTTTGCGGGTACTATTAAATTGTAAACACTAAAGGATAAATATATTATCCCGAATATAATTACAAATATTTTTTTCATAAATACTCCCTAGCCGTCGGAAAGTTATCCGAATGCGTTTTTAAATTGTAAATTTTTGATATAATTTCGTTAAAAGCCTTGGAAATATCGCTAGAATCTAAAATATAAAAATGGATTGTAACTTGAATCGACAATATAAGCAAGTGAAATTACAAACCCTAAAACACATAAAACAAAAGTTAAATACTTGTTTAATTTTATCTTTTTAAATAATGGTATTGAAGAAATAACCAGTATTATTAAAATCAAAAAGTAAGACGAAAGGTTATAGAGTGCATTGTTATTTATAAAAGGAACACCACTGCCAAACATACCGAAAATATAATCTATTCCGTCCTTTAAAGAATCAAATGCAAAAAGCACCCAACCTATTATTACAAAAAACAAAGTATATATATGGGATATGAATTTGGGAAGTCTGTCAAGGTATTTCTTTAAAAGGAATTTTTCTATTATAAGTAAAATTCCGTAATAAAGCCCCCATATAATAAAGTTATAACTTGCCCCATGCCATAATCCTGTAGCAAACCACACAATTAAAAGGTTTATTATATTTTTAGATATTTTAACCCTGTTCCCGCCAAGAGGAATATAAAGATACTCTTTAAACCATGTACCAAGTGAAATATGCCATCTTTGCCAGAATTCAGTTATAGATTTACTGATATAAGGATAATTGAAATTTTTCGGGAAAGTAAAACCGAATATTTTACCTAAACCTATTGCCATATCCGAATAGCCCGAGAAATCAAAATATATCTGGAATGCAAAAGCAATTATTCCAAGCCAGTAAAGAACAACCGACATTTCGCTTTTTGGTAAAACCTTAACCGTATCCCACAAAAGACCTATATTATTTGCAAGTAACACTTTTTTAGAAAGACCGCATACAAATATTTTTATACCGTCATAAACTTTGTCAAACGTTTCTTCTCTTTTATTAAGTTCTATTGATATTTCATGATAACGCACTATAGGCCCTGCAATAAGTTGAGGAAACATTGCAACATAACAGCCAAAGTCTATTACATTTTTTTGAGCCTTTGCCTTTTTTGTAAAAACATCTATTGAGTAAGACATAGTCTGAAATGTGTAGAAAGATATACCTATAGGAAGGCTCAAATTGAGAAGTGGCACTGAAAGATTAAAAATACTGTTAAATGTTGAGATAGCCAAATCGGAATATTTAAAAAATCCAAGTATCAGTAAATTAACCGTAACAGAAAGAATAAGGAAAAACTTTTTCTTTGCTTTATTATCTTCATATTTTTCAATCATTAGACCGTTATAGTAATCAAAAAAGGTTGAGAAAAGCATAATGGAAATATAAACAGGTTCTCCCCAAGCATAAAAAAACAAACTCACAACAAAAAGAGCAAGATTTCTTGCTCTTTTAGGCAGTATAAAATAAAGCACTAATGTTATGGGTAAAAAGTAAAGTAAAAATAAAACGCTTGAGAATACCATATAATCTCCTACTATTTTGTCAGACTGTTAAATTTATTTAAAACATTGTTAACCTGTGGTGTAATAATAAGCGCAGCATATTTGCCGTTAGTTTTAATCACACCGTTTTTAACCATTTCAAACTGGTCAGGAAGATACTGCTCCCATGTTTTATATACTTGTTCTTTTCTTTTTGTTAAAATATCAACTGCTTTTGAAATTTCACTCTCGTTATTTACTTTTATTAAAATTATTTCATTTGCTTTAACGCTTATCATTGTGCCGTATATCAAAACATCTGCAAATTGAGATTTATCTACTGCGTAAATATCTTTATAAAATTCTTGAGGTATTTCTTCCAAGTTATGTTCGCCCTCCGGAATAACCGAAACCATCTCACTCATAAGTTGAGATAAAGAAGGTTCTTTCTTTTCAGAAGTTACAGGTGGTTTTGCACTTTGCTGTGGCTCTTTTTGAGAAGTTGTTTCATTTTTTATTTCTTCTTTATTCTCTTTATTGTTCTCTTCTTGTTTATTTTCTTCTTCTTTATCCGGCGATATATTTTCGCTACCATCTGAATTTTCAATTATTTCATTATTCGGCTCGTTATTTTCTACATCTTTAAAGCAACCTGCAAACAACGATAAAACTACTATTAAACTTAAAATTAAACAAATTATTTTTTTCATATATTATCCACATCCTTTGTTTTTTTTGACGTATAATTTTAAAAAAAGTTCCCTATTTTTAAAAATGATGCAGAACTCATAAGAGACCTGCATCATACACATTATTCTTTATTACATTCTTTCTTTCTTTTTATATACATTTTTATTAGAACAGCAAGAACAATAACTGTAATAATAAGTACCGTAGCAAGTATAACAACTGTACCGATAATGGACATCATATTTGTTGTAATTGCTTCAAATTCGATTTCTGACTTGGTACCCGGAATTAAAACCCACTGGGCAGATTTTTTGTCTTCAGAAAGTAACTTCGAATTAGTTTCTGTAATAAATCCTGAATCCATATTAACAATAAGTTTTAAACTTAAATGAGAAAAGATTTTTTGAAGTTCTTCCCCTGATATAGCCTGACCGTTACCATCAGTAAGCGAACTTAATTTCGCAAAAGATGTAAGGTCAACATCAGTGTCAAGTTCATACTTGTTATATAAAAATCCTCTTTCATAGTCGAAACTGTCAAGTATATCATCGTTTATATCTATATTATACTCATTTGCCAGAATTTCATTCAAGCCTTCAGTTCTGATATTTTCTTTGGAAAATGAAAATCCTATCATTCCGTTTTCATTTATATCTTCGACAATAAAATCTTTATAAATAAGTTCATTCTTTATATTGTTTATCGCTTCATTATCGTAAGAAAATTCCTTATCGCTGTATAGCACAGATGCGTTTACATCCATTTTTCCATTCTCTTTTAAATTAAGAGTACATGTAACATTAACACATCCTGATAACACGCAAGTTAATAACATTAATAATATTACTGATATAATTTTTTTCATTTTCATCATTTGTCCTCCGCATACTTGGGAACATCCCTTTTTTACTTTGGTAATGAATATATTTTATCATAAAGAAGAAAAAATTTCAATATAAAATTGCCTTTTTATTCTATTTTTTACTTTTTAAAGTGTTCTTCAACCTTTTTTTCAAGGGTAGAAAGGCGTATAGAAAGTTTATTTATTTCTATTGCCATTTTGCCAAAAGGTGTCTCTTCTTTTTTAATTTCTTTCTCTGTTGCCTTTACACTATGAGTAAAATTATACAAATCTTTATATAGTATAAGTTCAGGTCTTCCTTCATTTAAACTGCCAAATAAAAACTCTGCTCTTTTTTCTTTATCTCTTACAGACAAAGGGAATGACTTTATTTCTCCGTCACAAAAAAAGTTATACTGTGGAGAAAACGAAATCTCGTCTATATCAGTCTTTTTGCCAAATGTAAAGTTGTATCGCTTTACGACTATCCACAAGTTTTTGTTTTCAATCATCATTACTATTTCATCAAATAAGTCTATAAAATCAAGCGGGTAGTCTTCATATATGAAACTGCCGTCATTTTGTTTTACAACTTTCAGATAATATTTGTTATTTTTTAAATAAACAATATAATAATTATCCGAAAAATCATTTATGATATGTACAATCTGTCCGTCATCTGTTTTTTCATACTCTGTGAAATCTTTTTTTGACCATATATAATTTTTATATCCGAATTCATTTTCTTTATTATAGAAAAAAATTCTGTCATAATTTTCATTTACAAAAGAAAAATATGTTTTATTTGCTACATAATCCACAGCAAGAGGTGGTTCATTTTCGTTATTGATTATCTGAAAACATAAAATGTTATTATTGTTATATTCTATAATATAACTAAGCCCCAGCCAGTTGCCGTGAAGTTTTAATTTAAAATATTTATTATAGTACACCTGGCTTTTGTTGTTAAGAAGAGTTGTTTTTATATAATTTTTGTCATCTTCTTTTATAAAAACAATACTTCCCTCTTTGTTCTGGCATACAATACCAACTTTTCCAAACCCTAAATCCTCTACCGCAAAATCTTTAACGCCGTCTTCATATATAACATTATATTTGTTTGATTTTGACGCTAAGTCTTTTACACATATTCCGCCGTTTTCAAAAAAATAAAGAGTTCTTTCGTCTAATGTTTTTATAATATAATCATACATACAATCACCCGTAAAATTATATGCAAGAACTACTAAAGATATGTTGTCTCTGGCATCATTTGCAAATGACAACAAAAAAGTCTGCTCAAAGCAGACTTTTATAGTACTTTATAAAGATTTTCTATTGTTTTTTGGTCAGTTTCAGGGTAATCTTCCATTTCAAAAGATAAATTCATACTTTTATATTTTTCAAGGCATAGTTTTTTAAAAGGAAGAAGTTCTATTTTTGATACATTATTAAGTTCTTTTATTTTCCTTAAAAACTGAATATTCTCTTTTGTATTATTAACCCCTTTAATAATAACCTGCCTTACCCATACCTCTTTTTTTACATTGTGAAGAAAGTTCAGAAATTCAAGAACTGTTTTATTTGATGCTTTCATATATTCCATATACAGTTTTTCGTTTGGCATTTTTAAATCGAGTAACACCAAATCAGTATATTTTAAAAGTTCTTTGACATCGTCATTTAAAACACTTCCGTTAGTATCAAGAGCAATATGGTATCCTTTTTCTTTTAAAAGTTTAAAAAGAATAATAAGTTCCTTTGCCTGAAGAAGCGGTTCGCCACCTGAAAAGGTTACTCCGCCTTTATCAAATATATAATTTTTAAATCTTTCAATCTTTATTAAAACTTCTTCGGGGGTATATAAGTTTTTATTGTTTTCATACACTGTTTCGGGATTATGACAGTATTTACATTTAAAGTTACACCCTTGCATAAACACAACAAATCTGACACCCGGCCCGTCAACCGTTCCCAAAGACTGAAATGAATTTATATTAAGCATAATTCACCTATATACTACTATGGAAAGTTCTTTTTATAACTTCCTGTTGCTGCTCCTTATTTAATTTATGGAAGTTTACAGCATATCCTGATACCCTTATTGTAAGGTTAGGATATTTTTCAGGATGGTTATAACAGTCTTCAAGTATATCCCTGTTCATAACATTTACATTGATATGGTGCGCTTTATTCTTAAAATAACCCTCTAAGATTGCAACAAGGTTATCAATTCTTTCTTCCTTGGTTTTACCAAGTGCGTCGGGAACAATTGTAAAGGTATTTGATATTCCGTCCTGACAGTAATCATAAGATATTTTTGATACTGAGTTTAAAGATGCTAATGCACCGTTTGCTTCTCTGTTATGCATTGGGTTAGCACCCGGAGCAAATGGTTCGCCTGATTTTCTTCCGTCAGGAGTTGCACCTGTTTTCTTACCGTAAACAACATTTGATG
>JAZOMN010000224.1:0-3580 GCA_045654005.1 Clostridia bacterium | reverse complement strand
ATCTTTTTTAAGTTGTGCTATTTCAGCGTCCTTTTTAAAAAGTTTATCGTCAATATTTCTGGATATTGATTCAATATATTCAACAACAGGTTTTTTACTTATGCCAAATAGACTTCTTTTAAATTTTATCTGACTCGACATTTGTTTTTCCTCCGTCTTATTATTCTACAAAGGTAATCCAGTTAAATTTATCTTCAACTGTTCCGTTTTGAATACCTGTAACAGTATTGTATATTTTCTGGCTTACAGGTCCGATTTCTCCACCGTTTATAGTCATAACATCATCACAATATCTTAATTTACCTACAGGAGAAATAACTGCTGCTGTACCTGTTCCAAAAACTTCTTCCAAAGTACCATTTTTCTGGGCTTCTATCAGTTCGTCAACCGAAACTTTTCTTTCTTCAACATCGTATCCCCAGTCTTTGCAAAGATGGATAACTGAATTTCTTGTGATACCAGGTAGAATACTTCCATTAAGCATTGGTGTTACAATTTTACCGTTTATTTTAAAGAAGATGTTCATTGCACCTACTTCTTCGATATATTTTCTTTCAACACCGTCAAGCCACAAAACTTGAGAGTATCCGTCATCATGCGCTTTAACCTGACCGATTAACGATGCAGCATAGTTACCGCCTGTTTTAGCAAATCCCATACCGCCTCTTACTGCTCTTACATATTCATCTTCTATCCATATTCCAACAGGTGCAAGACCGCTTGCATAGTAAGCACCACTTGGAGAAAGAATGATTATAAACTTATATGTTTTAGAAGGAGCAACTCCTAAAAATTCATCTGTTGCAATAATAAAAGGTCTTATATACAAAGATGTACCCGGATTAGTAGGAATCCAGTCTTCGTCAATTTTAACTATTGCTTTTACCGCTTCAACAAAATATTCTTCCGGTAAAGATGGTATGCAAAGTCTTTTATTTGATTCGTTTGTTCTTTTTGCATTCATTTCAGGTCTGAAAAGACGGGTTTTACCGTCAGCACCTTTATATGCTTTTAATCCTTCAAACATTTCCTGACCGTAGTGGAAAACCATTGCAGACGGAGCAAGAGATATATCCTGATAAGGAATAATTCTGGCATCGTGCCATCCTTTTCCTTCTGTATAATCCATAATAAACATATGATCAGTAAAAATTTTACCAAAACCTAAGTTAGACTGATCAGGTTTAACTTTAGGTGTCAAAGTTTTTTCAATTTTAATTTCCATTTTATGTATCTCCTTTTGATTTAGTCATAATAAGTATATTATGCTACATTTTTTATAAAAAATCAATATTATTTTACAATTCTTTTCAATCTTTCGACAATTTTCGAAGAAAGATATGCGAAAAACACATCGGACGGAATAAATATAAGCACATAATATATGATAAGATATTTAATATCCATTTTTATACCCAGATAAATGTATGATAAAAAATACGCATACAAAGATCCGAAAATATAAACCACCAAAATATTCACAATACTTAATACCATATTTTTTAAAACAGGACGTAAGTTTATTTTTAAATTCCTTGCAACAAATCCTGATATTAAAGGTGCAATTAAAAAGCCTAAAAGATAACCGAAAGGCATATTAAGTACATACCCTATTCCCCCGCCTTGCGAAAAGACAGGAAGACCGCATAAACCAAGTATTATATAAAGTAAAACAGATATAAAACTTAACTTTAAATCCGATATCAGAATAACTGTATTAACTGCAAAAAAAGTTAAAGAAACCGGAACAGGTAAAATCGGTAGTTTTATTAAACTTGATATACATATAAGCGCAGTAAACAAGGATATTTTAATTATATTTTTTACTCTTAGCATATATCATTTGAATTCAGACGAATTTCTCCTGACTTTATTATTTTTATATCTTTGTTCTGTAGTCTTACCACAAGATTGCCCGAATCGTTAATATTTTCAACTTTTCCGACATATTCTTCTGAATTTAAGGAAAAAGTGATAGTTTTATTTATTACCATAGACTTTTCTTTGTAAAATTCAAGATAATTTTTAAGATCAAAATCTCTTCTTAAAATTTCAATACCCTTTAAAATCTCCGCTATCAGAATATTCCTGTCAATTTCTTCTATACATCCTGCAATATCAGTCAAATCTTCGGGAAATCCTTCAACAGATTTAACATTTATGCCAATACCGACAATTATATATTCTACCCTTTTGCCGTCTTCTGACAGTATATTTTCGCATAATATTCCTGAGACTTTTTTCCCATTTAAGAATATATCATTAACCCATTTAATCAGGCATTTTTTATTTGTGACTTTTTCGATAGCCTTTAATGTTATTGAGGCAATTGCAACAGTAAATAAATCAAGGTCGGAGTACTCTTTATCTACCTTTAATACAACACTCATATATATACCGTTATCAGAAGGAGAATAAAATGTTCTTCCCATTCTTCCTCTGCCTTTTTTTTGCATATCGGAAATTATAACTTTCCCGTCTTTTAAAACATTTTTTGCATAAGTATTGGTAGAATCAATTTCGTCAAATATTTCAAATTCGTAAGGACTTTTTAAAAGATATTTTTTTATATTTTCTTCAGTAATTTTTATCATAATTATCTGTTCATTTCGCTTTGGTGTCCAACAGCCTGATGCGATTTTATAACTTCATCAATTTCGGTTATACTGCTTGAACACATATCGCCGTTAATAGTATTTTTTACTGCTGACATAGCATTTCCTATTTCAAGCGCTTTTTTGATATCAGAATGAGTTATTGCACCGTATAACACACCTGCAACATAAGCATCTCCGCTTCCTAATCTGTCAACAACCTCAATATTTTCATAAGCATCTTCGGTATAAAATTCGCCGTTATAGTATATTTGCGATGAGAAATTATGTTTGGTAGGGCTTATTACTTCTCTTTTGGTAGTTGCAACAATTTTGCATCCATACTCATCGGTATAACTTTTCTGAATTTCGCAAAGTGTTCCTTGTTTCCTGAACATTCTTCTTGAACTTTCTTCCGAAACAAATAAAATATCAACATAAGGAAGTATTTGTTTAATTGTTTCTCTTGCTGTATCTTCATCCCATAAAGTAGCACGGTAGTTAACATCAAATGATATAACAGCACCTGCTTCTTTAAATTTCTTTATACAGTATATTGCAGTTTCCTGCAAAGTTTTACCAAGAGCAAGTGAAATACTGCTTATATGAAATACTCCTGTTTTAGAAAAAATTTCTTCAGGAATTTCTTCTGTTGTAAGCGTTGTAACTGACGCACTCGCTCTGTCATAAACAACAGAAGATTTACGAGGATATACTCCGCTTTCATAAAAATATATGCCAAGCCTTTTTGTGCTTGAATGGTCGTAAACTATATAATCGTCACTTACATTTCCGTATCTTATTTTATTTCTTATAAAATGCCCGAGTTTATTTTCAGGAAGTTTTGTAATAATAGCAGAACGAACGCCAAGCATTGCAGCGCCTGATACAACATTAAGTTCGCTTCCTCCTGCATTTTTATTAAATGCTTCGCTGGTAGTAATTTTTTCCTTACTGTCTGGAGTAAGTCTTAACATAACTTCTCC
>JAZOMN010000223.1:0-2280 GCA_045654005.1 Clostridia bacterium | reverse complement strand
TATCACTTGTTGAATCATTTTTTATTTCTTCATTTATATTACTATTAAAATTAGAACAAAAACCATAATCATTACCTATATAAATTACTAAATCTTTTTGATTTTTAGGTGGTATTAAACTTTTTTTATCTAATATAAAATTTCTTGATAATGCTTCATCTACCGAAATCAGACGAGCTTTGCAAAACGAGCTTAATGAAAAAGGCATCGAGAAGTTATATAGTGAACTTTCCTCTGTTGACCCTGATGCTGCCAGCAAAATACACCCCAATAACACTAAAAGGGTTTTGAGGGCTTTGGAAGTTTACAGAGCAACAGGACTTACAATCAGTCAACAAGAGGCTTTATCCCATAATGAGGAATCTGAGATTGAGCCTTTGTATATAGGAATAACATATAAAGACCGCGAGAATCTTTACAATAGAATCAATAAGCGCGTTGATATTATGCTTGAAAACGGGTTACTTGATGAGGCGAAGGCGTTGTTTTCATCTGATGCTTCAAGTACCGCAGTCGCTTCAATTGGTTGTAAAGAAATGAAACCATATTTCGATGGCGAGAAAACATTGGATGAGTGCGTTGAAAAACTTAAAATGAGCACTCGCAGATACGCTAAAAGACAACTGACCTGGTTCAGACGTAACGAAAATATAAATTGGGTATATCCTGATACCTGTAGTCAGCAGGAACTTTATGATTCTATTGATAAATTTATAATAAACTACTTGGAAGGTGAATGATTTGAAAAAGACAGGCTTCAATTTGAAAATACTTGCTATATTCCTTTCTGCTTGTCTTGTAGTAATGTATGTAGTTTACCAATTCGTTCTCTTTTCCAAGGCTGAGATGGAAACTCAACCTGCTTTAAAAGAAACAGTATATACAACTATTGAAACTAAAGGTTTTGTTGTAAGAGATGAAAGTTTTGTTCTTAATAACGCCAAAGGCACAACAGTTTCTTTCGCAAAAAATGGCGAAAGAGTGGCTTCAGGTGATACTGTTTCAATAATATTTAATTCCAGTGAAGATGCTTCATCATACTTGAAAATTAGTCAATTAGAAAAAAGCATTGCTCATTACGAAGAGTTATCAGGTCAGGCAAATTTCCAGGCAGTGAATATTAATTCTCTTAATTCAAAAATAAACAATGAATTGGTTGAGTTTTTAGAGTGTTGCGATTCATTTAATCAGAAAGAAGCAGTTACTTCTGCTGAAATTTTACGAGATACTTTAACGGGTAAACAAATTGCAATTGGTACTGCTCTTGATTTTTCGGAAAAACTCGCCAATCTAAAAAATGAACTTTCTGCACTTCAACAGCAGAAATATTCATATACAGAAATCAAAAGTAATAGCGCAGGTTATTATATAAATGGTTCTGATGGTTTTGAAAATGCGATCGATTTTTCTACGATAGATGAACTTAAAGCAGATGATATAGAAAAAGCCCTAAAAGCAAAACCTCAAACACCAGCTGAAAATGTTGTTGGTCGAATCGTTAGTTCGTTCCAATGGTACATTGTTTGTAATGTTCCAACAAAAGAAACAGTAAGCCTTACTGTTAACGATACCTTGTATGTTAATATTCCCTATGAAGGAATTGAGAAACTTCCTGTAACACTTTATAAAGTAGGCGAGAGAAGCGGTGATTCAACAATGCTTATTCTTTCCTGCAATGTTATGAATGACGCCTTAGCCGATTTAAGAATCGAGGATATTCAGATAATTACAGAAGAATATTCTGGATATAAAATCAGTAATTCTGC
This sequence comes from Clostridia bacterium, assembly GCA_045654005.1. Lineage (GTDB taxonomy): Bacteria > Bacillota > Clostridia > UMGS1840 > HGM11507 > SIG450. Next base: position 514 of record JAZOMN010000223.1, on the reverse strand, counting down.
AATAAGAACTGTTGATGGAGTTAAAGGTGTTTATGTAGTGCGTGGTAATCTCCTTGGTTTCAGAAAGATTCATATAGTTCATTCTGAAGAGACTTTCACTATTGTTGATAATCCAGATGGTGAATCTGATTATATCAAGCAGTATGACCAGGTTGTAACAAAGGGGGTTGAATTATATGACAATAAACTTATCTGATAACGATAAATTCCGTACTATAAGCGATAATCTGAAATATATAAAAAATGAAATTGCGGATGCAGCATTTAAGTCAGGCCGAAGTGCTGATGATGTTCGTCTTATGGCGGTTACTAAAACAGTTTCAGTAGAATATATTAACTATGCTATTGAGCATTGTGGAATTGACCTTATCGGTGAAAATAAAGTTCAGGAATATCTTTCTAAAAAAGATACTCTTTCTCTTGATGGTGTAGAAAAACATCTGATTGGACATTTGCAGACCAACAAGGTGAAAAAAATCATTAAAGAAGTTGATATGATTCAATCTGTTGACAG
>JAZOMN010000222.1:0-1711 GCA_045654005.1 Clostridia bacterium | reverse complement strand
CAACTGTTGTTACAGTGTTATTCCTTTTATTTATTGCGTTTTTGTATGTAATTTCTTTTAGAACAATTAACACAATGTCAAAAGGCGACGGATATAATGAAACTTATGTTTCAAAACTCATCTATAAGAAATTTCCACATTTAAAAAACACTTGACTAAAGTGATTTAAAATGCTAAAATGGTTTTGATGGCAATGATAAAGACAGTAGCATTCCAAAGATTTTTTATAGAGAGAAAAACCTTGGCTGGAAGTTTTTTAAAATCAGGATATGTGAACACCCCTTTTGAGCCGCAAATGTGAACGAAAATTTTTTAGTAATATTTGCCGTAACCTTATCGTTAAAGGAAATCAAGTGGCAGTAACTCTGCAATCAGGGTGGAACCGTGCTTATTTTGCACCCCTGAAAAGTCTTATATGGCTTTTCAGGGGTTTTTTAATTACTATATTTATAATTATCTGATACGAAAGGAAGATAAAAAATGAACGAAATGAATGAACTTCAGATTTTAAGGCATAGTGCATCTCATGTACTTGCACAAGCGGTTAAAAGGCTTTTTCCCGATGTTAAACTTGCAATAGGTCCTGCAGTGGATAACGGATTTTATTACGATTTTGACAGTGAAACACCGTTTACAACCGATGTTTTGGAAAAAATCGAAGCCGAAATGAAAAAAATAGTTAAAGAAAATTTAAAAATCGAAAGATTTGAACTTCCAAGAGAAGAAGCGCTTGAACTGATGAAAGATGAACCATATAAAATTGAACTTATAAATGACCTTCCTTCTGATGCAGTTATTTCTTTTTATAAGCAAGGGGAGTTTACTGACCTTTGTGCAGGTCCTCATGTTGCTTATACCAGTAAAGTAAAAGCATATAAACTTTTAAGTTCAACAGGTGCGTACTGGAGAGGTAGCGAAAAAAATAAAATGCTTCAGAGAATTTACGGTACTGCATTTGCTACAAAAGATGAACTTAATGAACATCTTACTAAGCTTGAAGAAGCAAAGAAAAGAGACCATAATAAATTAGGAAGAGAATTAGAACTGTTTACAACATCTGATTTAATCGGTCAGGGTCTTCCTATACTTCTTCCTAAAGGTGCTAAAATAATTCAGACTCTTCAAAGATTTGTAGAGGATACCGAAGCGGAAAAAGGCTGGTTATTAACAAAAACACCTTATATGGCAAAAAGTGATTTATATAAACTTTCAGGTCATTGGGATCACTATCAGGACGGAATGTTCATTATGGGTGACCCTGAGGACAAAGAAGTATTTGCTCTTCGTCCTATGACATGTCCTTTCCAGTATCAGGCATATCTTAACAAACAGCGTTCATACAGAGATTTACCATTAAGATATAATGAAACTTCAACACTTTTCAGAAATGAATCGTCAGGGGAAATGCACGGGCTTATAAGAGTTCGTCAGTTCACTATATCGGAGGGTCACTTAATGTGTACTCCTGATCAGCTTGAAGACGAATTCAAGGGCTGTCTTGAACTTGCAATTTATATGTTAAAAACATTAGGATTATATGAAGATGTATCCTATAGATTTTCACAGTGGGACCCAGATGATAAAGAAAAATATATCGGAACAGAAGAACAGTGGGATGAAGCGCAAGGTGTTATGAAAAATATCCTTGATGATCTTGGTCTTGACTATAAGATTGGTATTGGTGAAGCGGCTTTCTACGGTCCAAAACTCG
>JAZOMN010000221.1:0-4470 GCA_045654005.1 Clostridia bacterium | reverse complement strand
AACTGAAAATACATATTCTTATGCAAAAAACTTTACTATGAATAATGAGTTTTATACAAGTGCTATGATGAGTATTTCTGATATGTCTGCTGTTAATAATACATTTGTAAAATATAAAGTTAACAGTAATAATGAAATCATAAGTATTTCTACAAGCCAAACATATGATTCATACGAGAGAGCAATATACGATGAAGAAACTGAAAGTTTTGATATAGAAGGAGTAAATATAGATATAAAAGGATTACCTGTATATTATGCTTATGGAGATTCATCGGATGTTTATTCAATGGAAAAAGCATATTTGGATGAAAATCATTATTATCGTGTTGCAGTTTATGATTATGGTGTTATTGTAATAGATCATTATGCATTAGATAATTTGGCAACAGTATACTTGGACGTAAGTGCAGAACTTATAGATAGCGAGTTGTCGCTGTTTTTGTATTATGGTGTAGATAAGGATTATCACCAAGCATGTGTAGAATTGTATAACGAGAATATGGAACTTATTTCGGATAATTCAAATTATGAAGTTGAAATTGAGCAAAAGAAATATACGGATGAAATAGAGCAGATATTTGATGGACGGTTGTGGATGACACTTAAGAATATAGAAAATAAAAGTGCCAATTACAATTTAAAAATGTGGCTGGTAGATGAAAATAACCAGCCAATAAGTCCTGTGTACACTAGAGAAATATCAGTTGTACCAATAGTGAAAACCGAAGGATATGGATATGCTTATACAACATATCAAGATGAAAGTGGTGCAGATTCAGTAATTAAAACTACAATATATGATGAAAATTTAACTGAAAATACATATTCTTATGCAAAAAACTTTACTATGAATAATGAGTTTTATACAAGTGCTATGATGAGTATTTCTGATATGTCTGCTGTTAATAAAACTTTTGTGTTTTATACAGTATTGGATAATGAAATTGTACGAATTTCTACAAGTCAAACATCAAAAGAGTATAAGAATGTAACATACAATGAAGAAACTGAAAGTTTTAATATAGATGGAGTAAATACAAAAGGGTTGCCTGTGTTTTACGGAGATTTATCATATAAGAATACACTTGAAAAGGTTCAGTTAGATGCAAATCATACATACGATATTGTAGTTTATGATTATGGAGTTAATGTAACAAATTATTATGCAAAGAATGATATGGCAACAATAAAATCATTGGATATTACAACGATGCTTCTGGATGGCGAATTGTCATTGTATTTAGATTTTGTGACAGATATGGACTACGAAAGTCTATGTGTAGAATTGTGTGATGAAAATATGAATTGTATTCAGGAAGATAAGTATAATGAAGGTCATGAGGGTGATGTAACAAATGTTTTCTTTGGATGGGCAGAATTAGTTTTTTCAAATATAGAAAATAAAAGTGCCAATTACAATTTGAAAATGTGGCTAGTAGATGAAAATAACCAGACAATAAGTCCTGTATACACTAAAGAAATATCAGTTGTTCCAATAGTGAAAACCGAAGGATATGGTTATGCGTATGAAACATATGAAGATACAAACGGTGCAGACTCAGTAATCAAAACGGTAATTTATGACGAGAATTTAAATAAAAATACATATTCTTATGCAAAAAACTTTACTATGAATGATGAGTTTTATACAAGTGCTATGATGACTATTTTTAATATGTCATTTATTGAGAATATGTTTGTAAAATACATAGCATATGATAATGAAATAATAAGTATTTTTACATCTGATACTTCACCACGAAAGTATGAAGAAATAACATACAATGAAGAAACTAAAAGTTTTGACATAGATGGAGTAGATACAAAAGGGTTGCCAGTATTTTATGGTAGTTTATCACATTTCTCTTCTTTGGAAAAAGCTCATTTAGATGCATATCATACATATGATATTGAAGTTTATGATTATGGAATTGTTGTAACAGACAATTATGCAATTATTCCAGAACTAATTCCTGTAACAAATGTATTCAACAAACCATACACCTATACAAATGAAAAAGGCATAGAAGAAACAGTTCCGTCAGCAGTAACTTTTGCAAGAGCGGAAGAAAAATATGCAGATTTTACACTTTTAGAATTCGGTATGTTATTTTCAAAAGAGGATATAGAAATTGATAATTTTGTAATAGGTGCAAATAATGTATTAAAAGCACAAGGGAAAGAAATTGGTGAAACAGGAAGATACTATGGAATATTATTTTATGGTCCTGGTGTAAAATACGGGGTTACATATTATACGTTGCCTTATGCAATATATGAGAATGCAAGCGGAGAACAAATAACTGTGTATGGAGAAAGAAAAACAGTATTTATACCTGAAGAAGAATAGGGGGAATAAAAAAATGAAATATATAAAACCCGAATTAAAATTTGAGGTTATACAACAAAAAGAATTTATAGCATCAGGACTGGATGAATGGTTAGTTGGCAAAGAAATGGCAGATGTGCAAATAACTACATTTTATGTCGCAGAATCTTAAGATATTATAACTGTAAGAATTTTTAAGTATAATAAAAAGCACCATAAAACGAAAATTTATGGTGCTTTTACTATATCTATTTCTCATTCACAATATAAAAATAAGGTTTAAAACTGTTTTCTTCACTAAAATTTTTAATTTCATAAGGAATATCGTTAAGTATATTTATAATATTATTGTATTCCTTAATATCAATTTTAAATATGTTTTTTTCAACTTCTTCCATTTTAACATTTTCAAAAATTGTAGTATCGCAATTTGTTATAATTACAATATTGGAAACTTTTTGTGAAAAATCGGATAGTGGGGGAGATGCCATACTGCTTCCGCCGCCTGAAGATGCATTTTCTTCTATTGCAACTACTTCGTTTTCTATAGGTGCATTTTCTTTTGCAACCTCATAAGGAGTTATTTCTTTATGGGTATCTGCTGTGTTTATGTTGAAATTATCCGGTGGATTTAAAGTTCTTTTACCCTCGTTAATAATTCTTTCTTTAGTGTTTGCAGTTATATCTTTTTGAGTATTATTTGTCAATTTATTGCCATTTTTATCCTCGGAATACTCATATGTTTCATAGTTATATGACGGCTCAATTTCTTTTTTAGAAGTGTTATAAGTATTGTAATAATTTGTTCCGAATGAAAATGCTATAAGAAATACCGCTAAAACAGCCGTTGCAGTAATGTTGATTTTAAATAAATCCTTTTTGTTTTTAATCGGTGCATTGTTTAAATTGTAATCAACAAGTTTTTCCCTTAATTTAACTTTAAAATCAGATGGAAGGGGAGACTCACTGCAATTTTTAAGTTCTTTTCTGATATTTTCAATAAGTACATATTCTTCTTTTAAATCACTGTTTTTCTCAAAATATTTGTTTAATTTTTTAAGTTCTCTTTTTGTGATTGTATTATCTGATTTCTTATACATAAGTATTGATATTTTATCATTCTTTTTCATTTTATACTCCTTTCTATAGTTTTAGCCATTTAAAATTTATCCTGTGGCTATAATAAATATGACTAAAATTGAAAGGAAAAGTTCCTTGTTTTCAAGAAGAATTTCTTTTAGTTTAAGTCTTGCACGGGATATTTTAGATTTAACTGTTCCTAAGTTTAAATCGGTTATTTTTGCAATTTCTTCATAAGAAAAACCTTCAATATCGCGAAGAATAATCATTTTTTTCTGTATAGGGTTTAACTTGTCAAGTGCTTCGTACAAAACTTTTTGCCTTTCGTTTTCTAAAACTTTTCCCACAACATTTTGTTTTTTATCTTCAAACTGAATGGGTGTTTCATTGTCTTTTTGGGAAATAGTCTGTTCAAGCGAAATATTTAATTTGTTCTTTTTGTTTTTATTTATATAATCAAGACAAGTATTAACCGTTATTTTATAAAGCCATGTTGAAAAAGATGAATTTCCTTTAAAATTGGCAATATATTTATATGCTTTTAAAAGCGCATCCTGAGATGCATCAAAAGCATCATGCTCGTTTTTTAGCATTTTAAGTGAAATATTATAAACTGTGGTCTGATATTTTTCTATTAACTTTTCAAAAGACTCAATATGCCCGTCTTTTGCTTTGTTTATCAGTTCCTTATCAATCAAATACTTCACCTCATTTGTTAAAAAATTGCTCCGAATGCCTCGATAATATTTTTTACTTTTATTATTTCCATTCCTTCAATAAAAATGTTATCTTGCGTAAAAGGAATTACCCATTTTTTGAAACCTAATTTGTGAGCTTCGGTAATTCTTTTTTCTAAAAAAGATATATTTCTTACCTCGCCCGTTAATCCCAATTCGCCAAAAACGACTAAATCCTCGGGAATAGGCTTGTTTTTATAACTTGAAGCAACGGAGACTGCAATGCCCAAATCACAGGCAGGTTCATATATTTTTAAACCTCCTGTAACATTTATATAAGTGTCAAGGTTTGCAAGTTGTAACCCTGTTTTTTTCTCTAAA
>JAZOMN010000220.1:0-7695 GCA_045654005.1 Clostridia bacterium | reverse complement strand
TCCTCACGACGTTATCGGAAAATTCGGTGCAGGAAGCGTACTATTAAAGGCTGCTCCTGAAGGTACCGGTGTTATCGCCGGCGGCGCAGTCAGAGCGGTTATCGAACTTGCTGGTATCAGAGATATCAGAACAAAATGCTTAAACTCAAATAACCCAAGAAATGTTGTTAACGCAACAATCAACGGTTTAGCTAGCCTTAAAAAAGCAGAGGACGTTGCTAAATTAAGAGGCAAAACTGTTGAAGAAATTTTAGGATAGGAGGGATCATTGTGGCTACAAAAACATTAAAAATCACATTAGTAAAAAGTACTATTGGGAGAAAAAAAGATCATATCGCCACAGTAAAGGCCCTTGGTCTTAAGAAGATCAGAGATTGTGTTGAATTAAACGACACACCTCAAATCAGAGGTATGATTGATAAAATATCTTATTTGTTAGATGTTACTGAATAAATTTTTGAGGAGGTGTAACAAATGAAGTTATTCGAATTATCTCCTGCAGAAGGTTCAACAAAAGAACCTAAGAGAAAAGGTAGAGGTCATGCTACCGGTAACGGTAAAACAGCAGGTAGAGGTCACAAAGGTCAGAAAGCACGTTCAGGTGGCGGAGTAAGACCTGGTTTTGAAGGCGGTCAGATGCCTTTATACAGAAGACTACCAAAAAGAGGCTTCATAAATATATTTGCAAAACAATATACTGAAATTAACGTTTCTGAACTTGAAAGATTTGACAATGATACAGTTGTTACTGCAGAACTTTTAAAAGAAGTTGGTGTTATTTCTAAAGTAAATGATGGTATCGTTGTTCTTGGCAGAGGAGAATTAACAAAAACCTTAACAGTTAAGGCTTGTCGTTTCTCAAAAACTGCTGAAGAAAAAATTACTGCCAAGGGCGGAAAAGTTGAGGTGATATAACATGTTCAAAGTGTTTGCTAATGCTTGGAAAATTCCTGATTTAAGGAAAAAATTGTTGTACACCCTTATGCTTATTGTTGTATTCAGACTAGGTTCTGCTATCCCTGTTCCATTTGTAAGTGCTGTTGCACTTAAAGAAATGTTATCAGGCGGAGATACATTATTTAGTATGTACAACATCATTTCAGGGGGAGCATTTGAAAATGCTACAATCTTTGCGATGAGCATTACCCCTTATATTAACTCGTCCATCATTATGCAACTTTTATCAGTTGCTATCCCTGCTTTAGAAAGAAAAGTTAAAGAAGGGGAAGAGGGCAGAAAATTTATTGCTCAGTGGACCAGATATTTAACAGTTGTTTTAGCACTATTACAAGCAACCGGATTATACTTCGGTCTTCAGGGCGCTATCACAACAAAGAGCGTTTTCTCTTACCTTGTTGTTGTATCAACATTCACAGCAGGTACCGCATTCCTTATGTGGCTTGGAGAACAAATTAACGAAAAAGGTATCGGAAATGGTATTTCATTTATCATTTTCTCCGGTATCGTTTCAAGCGGACCGGCTCTTATAAATTCTTTAATAGGATTAAATCAGGCTGGAAAACTTAATATAATCACTACTATTTTAATCGTAGTATTCGCAATCGCAGTTGTAGGTATCGTTGTTCTTATGAACAATGCTGAAAGAAGAATTCCTGTTCAATATGCAAAAAGAGTTGTAGGAAGAAAAATGTACGGTGGCCAAAGCACTCATATTCCAATTAAAGTTGCTATGGCAGGCGTTATGCCAATCATCTTTGCCGTTTCCATTATTTCATTCCCTGCTACAATCTGTCAGTTACTTGGCGTAACAGCTCAGTCAGGCGGATTCTGGGGCGGATTCTTAAGAATTATGTCTCAAGGTTCTTTAGTATATGGAATAATCTATTTTGTTTTGATTATATTCTTCACATATTTCTACACAGAAATGCAATATAATCCGATTGAAATGGCTAACAATATGAAACAAAACGGCGGTTTTGTTCCTGGTATCAGACCGGGAAGACCAACATCTGATTTTATTAAATCAATTTTAACTAAAATCACATTAGTAGGAGCTATATTCTTAGCACTTATCGCTGTTCTTCCTATGTTCTTAACATCAGTTATCGGAGCAGGGGTTGCGTTCGGCGGAACAAGCTTACTAATCGTTGTTGGTGTTGCTCTTGAAACAGTTAAACAGTTAGAATCCCAGATGTTAATGCGTCACTATAAAGGATTCTTAGAATAATTCATCTTAGAAAGAGTGATTGTTATGAAACTTATTATGTTAGGCGCTCCGGGTGCAGGTAAAGGCACTCAGGCTAAGATAATTTCTGAAAAGTTAAATATACCTACAATTTCAACAGGTGCTGCAATCCGCTCTGAAATTGAAAAGGGCAGTGAAATCGGTCTTAAAGTTAACGATATTATAAAATCAGGCAATCTTGTTTCTGACGAAATAGTTTTAGAGCTAATCAAAGAAAGACTTAGTGAACCTGATTGCGCTAACGGATTTATATTAGACGGTTTTCCAAGAACCATCAATCAGGCAGACGGGTTAGAGCAACTTGGATATAAAATTGACAAGGTGTTAAACATTGACCTTTCAGATGAAATAATTATTGACAGATTATCAGGAAGAAGAGAATGTTCAAAATGTCACGCAATATTCCACGTAACAAGTAATCCTCCAAAAGTTGAGGGTGTGTGCGATGTTTGCGGTGAAGAACTTTCAATAAGACCTGATGATAAAAAAGAAGTAATAATTAACAGACTTAATGTGTTTCACTCTGTTACCGAACCTTTAAAAGAATATTATGAAAAAAAAGGTATTCTTGTAAGTGTAAGAGGTCTTGGCAGAGTCGAAGATACTACTAAAGCGGTTTTTGAAGCATTAGGAGTATAGTATGATATACGTTAAGAATAAAAAAGACATTGAGTTAATGAGGGAATCTTGCAGACTCACCAAGATGGCACTTAACTATGTTGGTGAGCATATAAAACCCGGTATAACTACCGGCGAACTTGATAAAATTGCTTATAGTTTCTTAAAGGAACATAAAGCAATTCCCTCTTTCCTTAATTACAATGGCTTTCCGGCATCAATATGCAGTTCCGTAAATGACGAGGTTGTTCATGGGATACCTTCTGACAGAGTTATTTCAGAAGGGGATATAGTGAGTATCGATATCGGTGCTTACTTAAATGGATTCCATGGCGACTGCGCTAAAACATTTTTTGTTGGAAATGTATCAGAAGAAGCAAGAAAACTTGTTAATGTCACAAGGCAGAGTTTTTATGAAGGCATAAAAATGGCAAGGGCAGGAAATCGTATCGGCGATATTTCAAATGCTATAGAGACTTATGTTGAAAGTTTCGGATATTCAGTGGTAAGAGACCTGGTAGGTCACGGAATAGGTAAAGCACTTCACGAAGACCCCTCTGTTCCTAATTTCGGGAAAGCGGGAAGAGGTGCAAGACTTATACCCGGTATGACACTTGCTATCGAACCAATGATAAATCAAGGTAAGTACAATGTATATACCGATGATACAAATTGGACGGTTAAGACCTGTGACGGTAAGTTATCTGCTCATTACGAAAACACAATTCTGATTACAGAAGGTGAACCGGAGATTTTAACCAAAGCGTAAAGCTTGATAATTTTGAGGTGATGAAAGTGAATATTGCTCCTGCATCTTTAGTAAAAGTTACAGCAGGGCGGGATAAGGAAAAGTATTTTGCTGTTATATCTAATATAGATAATAATTATCTTTATATATGTGACGGCAGAAGAAGAAAAGTATCAAATCCCAAAAAAAAGAAGATTAAACATTTAACTAATCTTAATTATTCACTTAACTTAATAAAAGAAAAATTAGAACGAGGTAACGAAATCAGCAATTCCGATATAAAAAAATCTATAAGAGAAGGTTTAATTCATCTTAAGATTTTAAAAGAGGAATAAGGAGGGTTTATTATGGCAAAAGATGATGTTTTGGAACTCGAAGGCACAGTTATAGATGCTCTGCCGAATGCAATGTTTATGGTAGAACTTGAAAACGGCCATAAAATTTTATCACATATTTCAGGTAAATTAAGAATGAATTACATTAAGATTTTACCGGGAGATAAAGTAACAGTTGAAGTGTCTCCATACGATTTGACAAAAGGCAGAATTACTTGGAGAGCAAAATAGTATTATATAGAAATGAGGTATAAACTATGAAAGTAAGACCATCAGTAAAACCAATGTGCGAAAAATGTAAAATAATCAAAAGAAAAGGCAAAGTAATGGTTATTTGCGAAAATCAGAAGCACAAACAAAGACAGGGTTAATAATAAAGATTTTAAAAGGTGCGGCTGTACAATTTATATTGTAAACTTGTTTAAAATCTTAATTTATAAAAAAACAAGGCACATAAAGAGTGTCCGCTTATTACAGGAGGTGTAATATCAGTATGGCAAGAATAGCCGGCGTTGACTTACCAAGAGAAAAACGTGTTGAAATTGGTTTAACATATGTTTTCGGTATTGGTAGAACAACTTCAAACAAAATCTTAAAAGACACAGGAATCAATCCTGACACAAGAGTTAAAGATTTAACTGACGAAGATGTTTCTAAATTAAGAACAGCTTTGGAAGGATATACCGTTGAAGGTGATTTAAGAAGAGATATCGCGCTTGACATCAAACGTTTGATGGAAATGGGATGTTACAGAGGTTCAAGACATAAGAAAGGACATCCTTGCAGAGGTCAGAACTCAAAGAACAATGCAAGAACAAGAAAAGGTCCTAAGAGAACAATCGCTAACAAGAAGAAATAAGAGGGAGGGATAGATCTTGGCTAAAACAGCAAGAAAAACTACTCGTAGAAGAAAAGAGCGTAAGAATATAGAACGCGGTGCTGCTCATATCAGTTCTTCGTTTAACAATACAATTGTTACAATTACTGATGTTGCTGGTAATGCATTATCATGGGCAAGTGCTGGTGGCCTTGGTTTCAGAGGTTCAAGAAAAAATACTCCGTTTGCAGCTCAGATGGCAGCAGAAACTGCAGCAAAAGCAGCAATGGAACACGGTTTGAAAACTGTTGAAGTATTCGTTAAAGGCCCTGGTTCAGGTAGAGAAGCTGCAATCAGAGCACTTCAAACAGCAGGCTTAGAGGTTACTCTTATTAAAGATGTAAGTCCAATTCCTCACAACGGTTGCAGACCGCCTAAGAGAAGAAGAGTATAACAGGAGGTGTAGAAGATATGGCAAGATATACTGGCGCAGTATGTAGAATATGCAGAAGAGAAGGTCAGAAACTTTTCTTAAAAGGTACAAAATGTTATTCTGAAAAATGTGCATTCAATAAACGTTCTTATGCACCTGGTCAGCACGGTCAGAGCAGAAAGAAAATGTCTGAATACGGAATGCAGTTAAGAGAAAAACAAAAAGTTAGAAAAACATACGGTATTTTAGAAGGTCAGTTCGAAAAATACTTCGAAATGGCTGTTGCTAAAAAAGACGGTATCACCGGTGAAAATTTCCTACAGATTTTGGAAAGCCGTTTTGACAGTGTTGTTTACAGAGCAGGTTTTGCTACATCAAGAGCAGAAGCTCGTCAACTTGCAAGACACGGTCACTTCACAATCAATGGTAAAAAGGTTAACATTCCTTCATACCTTGTTAAACCAGGTGATGTAATTGCTATTACAGATAAATCTAAAGACAGTGCTAAAATCAAAGCAGTTTTAGAAACTACAGACGGAAAATTAGTTCCTCAGTGGTTAGATGTTAACAGAGACGCTTTAACTGCAACTGTTACAAGACTGTCTGAAAGAAGCGAAATTGATTTAGATATTAAAGAACACTTAATCGTTGAGTTCTATTCTAAATAATAATTAACCCTCGGGGTATATATAGTGAGATATATTATTAGAAAAGACCTTTAGGTCAAAAAGAGGAGGGTAATAAGCATGATAGAAATGGAAAAACCAAGAGTTGAATGTGCTGAAATAAGCGAAGATAAAAGATATGCAAGATTTATCATTTCTCCGTTAGAAAGAGGATATGGTACAACTTTAGGTAACTCTTTAAGAAGAATTCTTCTTTCATCACTACCCGGCGCAGCTGCTACAAGCGTTAAAATTGATGGTGTAAGCCATGAGTTTTCAACTATTCCGGGCGTGACAGAAGATGTTACTGAAATTATCTTAAATATCAAGAGTGTTGCAGCAAAACTTCATTCGGAAACTCCAAAAGTATGTTTTGTTGATGTTACAGGTCCTTGCGAAATTACTGCAGGTGACTTAAAGCATGACGCAGATGTTGAGATTTTAAATCCTGATTTGCACATTGCAACATTAAACGAAGATGCTAAATTATATATGGAAATTACTTTTAATAGAGGACGCGGTTATGTTACTGCTGAAAAGAACAAAGTAGCAAATATGCCAATCGGTATGATTCCTGTTGACTCTATTTACACACCGGTTAGAAAGGTTAACTGCACAATCGAAAATACTCGTGTTGGTAACGAAACAGACCACGATAAACTTGTTATCGAAGTCTGGACCAACGGCGTTATTATGCCTGACGAAGCAATCAGCTGGGCAGCAAAAATAATGAAAGAGCATTTAGATTTATTTGTTGATCTTTCTGAAGAAGCGAAGAATGCTGACATTATGGTAGAAAAAGAAGAAAGCAAGAAAGAAAAAGTTTTAGAGATGACTATTGAAGAACTTGATTTTTCTGTTCGTTCTTACAACTGCTTAAAGAGAGCCGGTATCAATACTGTTGATGATCTTATCAAAAAGACTATTGACGATATGATGAAGGTAAGAAACCTTGGCAGAAAATCTTTAGAAGAAGTTATCCATAAATTAGAAGCGTTAAATCTTCACTTAGCAAGCGAAGAAGAGTAAAAAAGGAGGTATGTTAAAATGCCGGGTACAAGAAAATTAGGTCGTACAACTGACCACAGAATGGCAATGCTTAGAAATCTTGTAACGAGTTTACTTGAAAACGGTAAAATTTCTACTACTGTAACAAGAGCAAAAGAAGTTAGATGCTTAGCTGAAAAAATGATTACATTAGGTAAGAAAAACACCTTACACACAAGAAGACAAGCACTTTCATTCATAACAAAAGAAGATGTTGTTACTAAATTGTTTAATGAAATAGCACCAAAATATGCAGAAAGAAACGGTGGATACACAAGAATTCTTAAAACTGCTCCAAGAAAAGGTGACGGTGCAGAAATGGCTATTTTAGCTCTTGTTGACTAATTTTTTAAAACAGGTTAACAATGAATAATAGAAAGACTTTGTAAAATGAGGTGAATTAAATGAAAAAAGGAATTCATCCTGAATATAAGGATACAAAAATCATCTGTGCTTGCGGAGCAGTTTATGAAACAGGCTCTACAAAAGAAGATGTTCACGTAGAAATATGTGCAAAATGTCATCCATTCTTCACCGGTAAACAAAAATTAGTTGATACAGGCGGAAGAGTTGACAAATTCAGAAAGAAATTTAACCTTCAGGGTAAATAATTTCTTAAAGGAAATAATCTTAAAGAAAAATGATATCATTTTTTTACCGGATAAAAGAGAAATTATCTCTTTTATCCGGATAAAAAGATTGATTTTTAAGAGTATTTATGATAGTATAATACAGTATGGAGAGATGGCTGAGCTGGTCTAAGGCGCACGCCTGGAAAGTGTGTGAACCGGAAACGGTTCCGAGGGTTCGAATCCCTCTCTCTCCG
>JAZOMN010000219.1:0-8695 GCA_045654005.1 Clostridia bacterium | reverse complement strand
TCTCTATGCCCCAAAGGCCCTGATTATCAACCCCTGTAAATCCGATTACATGGGAAGCAAAATTTCCGTTAGGGTAATATCTTTTTGTGTCTTCATCAAGATATACGCCAGGAAGTCTTTTTTCTCTTATTTTATCTGCTTCTTCCTTTTCAACTTTCTTTTTTATAATCTCATAAGAAGAATTTTTTTCTATTTTTGCTTTTACGGTTTCAAGTTCAATTTCAAGTATTTGGGAAAGCACTGACGCAGTTTCCTCTTTTTTATCAGAATTACGCACCGTCACAGGAGAAATGCTCACAGTTTCAACTGATGCGCTTACAGCAAGGGGTTTATTGTTTCTGTCATATATTGTTCCTCTTTTAGGCGTAATAAGACGGTCTCTTGTTTGTTGCTCAATAGCCATTTTCTTATACTCATCGCCTTTAACCACTGTAAGATAAGCAAGACGGACCGCAAGAATTACAAACATTACAACAATAAAAGAAAAAGCGGATATTATTCTTTTTTTTGTTTTATTAGTTGTTTTTGCCACAATATATACTCCTTCTTAAATTACATTTTCACTTATAAAACCATACATCAGTTTTATAAGCGCCTAAATTACAATTAGGGGAATGATTTCATCCCCCTACAATTTATATGTTAATACTTAGTTAGAATATGCAAAATATCCGTTTAAAGATTTAATCAAAGAAGCGAAAATGTTTCCGCCTTTCCTTTTGCCCGTTTCCTCTGCCATAACTTCGCCGTAATCTTTAGGCTCTGTCGTTATGTACACAATCTGACTTTTTTTCGGTTGATTCATATTGAGTTTGGCAATCGCAATTTCTTCGACTTTTCTTAAATCTATCTGGGAATTTATATCAACTTCCATTTTCTTATTTATATTAAGAATTTCATTATATTCACTTTTAATAGCAGTAAGTTCGGCTCTTTGTTCGGTTATAGTTGCTGTTTTAATTAGCAGTGATGCAACTATGGAAATCATATACACTATACATATAAACATAAAAAGAGTAGAATTTTTCTTATTGCCGGTATTTTCTTTCTTTGCTTCTTTAACCAAAGTATCTACTTCGCTGTATTCTTCTACTTTGTAAGCAAGACTTGTCCTGTTATACCTCATAATCCTCCACCTTTTCTATTATTCTTAGTTTAGCGCTTGTCGAACGCAAATTTTCCATAACCTCTTTTTCATCTGCTACAAGAGGTTTTTTTGTAATAAGTTTTCCTTTCGGTGTATTACCGCATACACAAACAGGAAAATCTTTAGGACATATACATCCTTTTATATAATCATTAAATACATTTTTAACCGTTCTGTCTTCCAATGAGTGAAAAGTTATAACACATAACCTTCCGCCTTTTTTAAGAGAATAAAAGAAATCTTCTACTGAGTTTTTTAAAAGCGCGAGTTCCTGATTTACCTCTATTCTTATTGCCTGAAAAGTTCTCTTTGCTTTGTGAGGACCTTTTAATGCAATTTTTTTAGGCATTGAACTGTTTATAATATCTACAAGTTCAAAAGTTGTTTCAATCGGTTTTTCTTCTCTTCTTTTAACAATGTTCTTTGCAATATTGTAGGCAAACTTTTCTTCCCCGTAGTCTCTTATTATTCTTAAAAGATCAGAAAATTCATAACTATTTACAATATCTTTTGCGGTAAGTTTATCTTCCTGATTCATTCTCATATCTAAAGGCGAATCAAAACGATAGGAAAAACCTCTGTCTTTATTATCAAGCTGATAGGAAGATACTCCCAAATCGGCAAGAATGCCATCAACTTTTTCTATATTCAATTCTTTGAGAATATTTTTTATATCACTGTAATTTGAATGAACAAGAACAACTTTGCATTTTAAATCGCTAAGCCTTTCGCCTGCGGCTTTAAGCGCGTCTTTATCCCTGTCAATCCCGATTAAAGTTCCGTTTTCTGATAATTTTTCGCCTATTAAATGGCTGTGGCCTCCGCCCCCTAAGGTTGCATCAACATATACGCCGTCTTTTTTAATATCAAGGCCTTCTATACACTCTGTGGGCATAATTGGTTTATGGTAAAATATCATATTCCTAAAGTCTCCATCTGAGCGGTGATTTCGTCAACATTCATATTGTCAAGACTGTTCATCTTGTCAAATTCCTCAGCGTCCCATATTTCAAGGCGGTTACTTACCCCTGCAATAACAACATCTTTTTTTAAAGATGCATATTCTTTTAAGTGCCCTGCAAGTAATACTCTTCCCTGTTTATCGCAAGAAACTTTCTCAGTGTTGTTGAAAAAGAATCTTTGGATATTACCAGCTGAACTCATAGGCAGTGAACGAAGTTGGTCTTCAAGTTTTTTCCATTCGTTTTCCGGATACACAAAAAGACAGTTAGAAAGCCCACGGGTAACATAAAAATACTCGCCAAGTTCCTCTCTGTATTTAGTTGGAAATATTATTCTTCCCTTAGGGTCTATAGCATGTCTGTTCTGACCGTAAAACAAATTTTCACCCCGCTCTCAAAACCACTTTGCACCACTTTGATGCATTTTCAAACCACTTATAATAAAAATATATCATTTTTCTTACAAAAAATCAATACTTTTTTTACAAAATTATTAAAAATTTTTTTCATTATTTTTTCAGCAAAGTTTTACATAAAATTTTGAAATTTCAAAAGCTCAATATTTCATTAATTTCTCATATTTTTGCTTTATACAACATTTTTCTGTCCTCTATGAATTTTTTTAACAAAATTATTGCAATCTTTAGTAAAATATAGTATAATTACTGCATAATGTAGTAATATGAGGAGGAGATTAATATGAATTTAAAAAACGAGTATCTTTTAGGAATTTACGATTCAGTTGCAAAAAAGAACAGTACTGAACCTGAATTTTTACAGGCTGTAGGAGAAGTACTTGAATCTTTGGAACCAATCGTTAATAAAAATCCTGAAATGGAAAAAACAGGGGTTATCGACAGAATAGTTGAGCCGGAAAGAACAATTATATTCAGAGTATCCTGGGTTGACGACAACGGCAAAGTTCAGGTTAACAGAGGTTACAGAGTTCAGTTCAACTCTGCAATCGGTCCTTACAAAGGCGGTATCAGATTCCATCCGTCAGTTAACTTAAGCGTTATCAAATTCTTAGGCTTTGAACAGATATTTAAAAACTCGCTTACAGGATTACCTATGGGCGGAGGAAAAGGTGGTTCTGATTTTGACCCTAAAGGAAAAACAGACAATGAAATTATGAGATTTTGCCAGAGCTTTATGACTGAACTTGCAAAACACATCGGAGCAGACACTGACGTTCCTGCAGGAGATATCGGTGTAGGTGCAAGAGAAATCGGTTTTATGTTCGGCCAATATAAAAGATTACAAAACGAATTCACAGGCGTTCTTACAGGTAAAGGTTTAACATACGGTGGTTCGCTTGCAAGAAAAGAAGCAACAGGTTACGGTCTTTGCTACTTTACTGATGAAATCTTAAAGAAAAACTCAAAATCATTTGAAGGCAAAACAGTTGTTATTTCAGGTTCAGGAAATGTTGCTATTTACGCTTGTGAAAAAGCATACGAACTTGGAGCAAAAGTTGTTGCAATGTCTGACTCTAATGGTTACATATATGATAAAGACGGAATTGACCTTACATTAGTTAAGAAAATAAAAGAAGTTGAAAGAAAGAGAATTTCAGAATATGTAAACTACAAAAAAGATGCAGTTTACACTGAAGGATGCAAAGGTATATGGACAGTTAAATGTGATATTGCTCTTCCATGCGCAACTCAGAACGAACTTGATAAAGACGGAGCTGAAGCTCTTGTTAAAAACGGTTGTTTTGCAGTAGCAGAAGGTGCTAATATGCCATCAACTCCTGAAGCAGTTCACACTTTCTTATCAAACGGAATTTTATTCGGCCCTGCAAAAGCAGCAAATGCCGGTGGGGTTGCTACATCTGGTTTAGAAATGAGCCAGAACTCTCAAAGACTTTCATGGTCATTTGAAGAAGTTGATGAAAAACTAAAAGGTATTATGAAAAATATATTTGCCAATACTTACAATGCATCAGTTGAATGCGGATGCGAAGGAAATCTTGTTGTCGGCGCTAACGTTGCAGGTTTCTTAAAAGTATATGACGCTATGAAATGGCAAGGCGTGGCGTATTAAAGAGTTTTATTCACCTACGGTGAGTGGTATTGCTGACGCAGTTGTATTGCCTTACGGCAGTTATATTGTTCTTGCGAACAGTTATATTGCTTCGCAGTTTATAGTTTTAAAAAAACAAAATGCACAAGAAGGATTATCCTCTTGTGCATTTTTTTCATTAACATTTGCCAAAGGCAAATAAATCAAGGGATAGGAAAAATTGTTTGGATTGGACGAAAAAAGTGTAAATGTTTCAATTCATAAATTGCTATATAATTAAAAAAGTCTTTAAAAAAGATGTAGATTAATCATAAAAAAGGTGCTAAACAAAAATGTTTAGCACCCGTAAGCCCGAAGGCGTACTAAGTACGTCGAGTGGTTTTTTAGGATTAATATACGCTTTTTTTAAGGCTTTTTAATAGTTTTGTGCGTTGATTTCAAAGTATGCTTTCGGATGAGCGCATGTTGGACAAAGTTCAGGCGCTTTAGTTCCTACTACAATATGACCGCAGTTTCTGCATTCCCATACTTTAACTTCGCTCTTTTCAAAAACTTCTGCCAATTCGATATTTGATAATAATTTTCTATATCTTTCTTCGTGATGCTTTTCAATTGCTGCAACTAAACGGAACTTTCTTGCAAGTTCAGGAAAACCTTCTTCGTCAGCAGTTTTAGCAAAACCTTCGTACATATCTGTCCATTCATAGTTTTCGCCGTCTGCAGCATCTTTTAAATTAGATGCAGTATCCCCAATTCCCTGCAACTCTTTTAACCACATTTTAGCATGTTCTTTTTCATTGTCAGCAGTTTTTAAAAACAGGGATGAAATCTGCTCATAGCCTTCTTTTTTTGCTACAGATGCAAAATATGTATATTTATTTCTCGCCTGAGATTCCCCTGCAAAAGCAGCTTCTAAATTCTTTTCGGTCTTAGTACCGGCATATTTGTTAGACATAGTAAATACCTCCATATAATAAATATTATACTAATAATTTTATAATTAAGCGATAGGAAAGATGCCCCTACTTTTAGCGATATACTCGCTTACGCTCGTGCGATATATTTTCGTTTTACTCAAATGCGATATAACTCTGTTTTACTCCGTTGCGATATGATATAAATTCCTTTTCTCGTCCCGAAGGGACATATCGCATCCGCAGGATATATCGCACCACAAGGTATATCGAAAATTCCGCCAGGAATTTATATCGCTGATTTCATCAAAGATGAAATCATTATAACATATTTTAACAGTTAATGTCAATATCCAATATATCTTTGTAACGCAAAAAAGGCGTATATTACATACACGCCTCAGAAATCATATTTTAAAAAACTAAACAGACATCTTATTTAATTTACATGCTAATTGAGATTTTTTTCTGCTTGCAGTATTTTTCTTTAAAATACCTTTTGCAACTGCCTGGTCAATTCTTTTAACTGCTGCGCTTAACGCTTCAGTTGCTTTTGCTTTGTCATCTCCGTTAACTGCAACTTCAAACTTCTTGATAATTGTTTTTAAATTTGATTTAAGCATCTGATTTCTAAGTGTTTTAGTTTTGATAACTTTAACTCTTTTTTTAGCAGATTTAATATTTGGCAAATTACTCACCTCCGACTTTTCGATAAACTTGCAGATACTATTATAATATTAAACACCCTCAATTGTCAAGAGATTTTTCATTTTTTTTCATATTTTTTATTAAAAACCGGCAAAATATCAATATAAACCATTATATTTAAGGAGGATAACAATGAATATAAGAACTGACCTTGCTGTAGAAGCAAGAGAAATGTATGTCGGAAAAAACAAAGAAGCATCGGGAATAAGTGTAAATGAAAATAAAAAAGGAGATATTTTAATTACAGAAGTTGAAATTTCAGACGAGATAACAGCAAAGAAAATAAACAAACCCATAGGCAAATATACCACAATAGAAAGCGAAAGTTTTAAAATGCTGTCTCCTGAATTCTTAAACGAATCAAGTTATGTTCTAAAAGACGAACTTGAAAAAATCAAAGAAGATAAGGAATATAACAATGTTCTTATAGTCGGGTTAGGAAATGCGAATATTACCTCCGACTCTTTAGGCCCGAGAGTTGTTTCAAAAATTATGGTAACAAGACATATAAAAGAATATATGCCCAAGCATTTAGATAATGATATTATCCCTGTAAGCGCAGTTTCTCCGGGTGTACTTGGAATAACGGGAATAGAAACAAATGATATAATATCAGCAATCACGAAAAAATTAAAACCTGATTTAATAATTGTAATAGATGCTCTTGCATCTTCAAGCCCAAAAAGAATTTCAACAACAATCCAGATAACCGATACAGGAATAAATCCCGGTTCGGGAATTTCCAATAACCGTAAAGAAATCAGCAAAAAAAGTCTTAACACTCCTGTTATAGCAATAGGTGTTCCTACTGTTGTGGACCTTTTATCCATTGCAAAATTTATTTACCCTAAAATAGAAAAAACAGAAATAGGCAAGGACTTTTTTGTTACCCCGAAGGAAATCGACAAACTTATTGAAAATATGTCAAAAATAATTGCTAACGGTATAAATTTAAGCCTTCATAAAAACATAGATTTAGAGTATATAGAGGCATTTATAAATTGACTTTTACTCTTTGCCATGATATAATACTTTTATATTTTAAAAAGGATTGGTTAGTTTTGTCATTTATTGAATTTTTTATAATAGGAATCGGACTTTCGATGGATGCCTTTGCAGTTTCTGTATGCAAAGGTTTATCCATTAAAAAATTATCTTTAAAAGCGCCCCTCATTGTGGGAGTATATTTTGGACTGTTTCAGGCACTGATGCCATTAATAGGCTATTTATTAGGCGTAAGTTTTAAAAATTACATAGTCTCAATTGACCATTGGATATCTTTTATACTTTTATTCGCTATTGGTTTTAATATGATAAAAGAGTCGTCAGACAGTACCTGCGAAGCAGATAACTCACTTAAATTTAAGAATATGGTAGTTCTGGCAATCGCTACAAGCATTGACGCCCTTGCAGTCGGTGTTACATTTGCTTTTTTATCTGTTGATATTATATCTGCAGTTACGATTATCGGTGTTACAACTTTTATTCTTTCAATGATTGGCGTAAAAATCGGGAATGTATTCGGTGCAAAGTATAAACAAAAAGCAGAACTTATAGGTGGAATTATTCTTATTTTAATGGGCGCAAAGATACTTATTGAACATTTATTCTTTTAATATTAAACCACCAAAATGGGGACTGTCCCCTTTTTGGTGGTTTTTAGTTTGTATAAAAAAGCTCAAAAGGATGTTTCCTTTTGAGCATTTTTATTGTCTATACAGTTATTATTATGAACGAAGTGAATAACAAGGTTCTCCATCATTCTTAAGCCTTTGGCTTTTAGAATGATGTGAGGTCCTTATTTTAAGTTGTTTTCAAGTGTTGCTAACTGTTCAGCCATTTCTTTTGGTAAGTCGCTGCCGAACTGTTCAAAATATTCTTTAATATTTTCAACATCTTCTAACCATACTTTATTGTCAATTGAAAGTAATGCTTCGATTTCTTCTGTTTTCATATCAAGACCGTTAACGTCAATGTCAGCAACGTTAGGAACGTAACCAATAGCACATTCTTTAGCGTCAACTTTTCCGTCACATCTGTCTAAAATCCAGTTAAGAACTCTCATATTGTCGCCAAATCCAGGCCACATAAAGTTGTTATTTTCATCTTTTCTGAACCAGTTAACATGGAAGATTTTAGGTGCTTTGTCGCCTAATTTTTTACCCATGTCTAACCAGTGCTGCCAGTAAGATGCCATATTGTATCCAACGAATGGTTTCATAGCCATTGGGTCACGTCTTACAACACCAACTGCACCTGTTGCTGCAGCAGTTGTTTCAGAAGCCATTGTAGCACCAACGAATGTACCATGTTCCCAATGTGTTGACTGATATACAAGTGGAGCACATTTAGGACGTCTTCCACCGAATACGATTGCTGATACAGGAACGCCCATTGGATTTCCAAATTCAGAAGAAATGCAAGGGCAGTTAACTGCAGGAGCAGTAAATCTTGAGTTAGGATGTGCAAGGTTGTTTCCTTCAGCGATAAATTCAGGGCCGTTAACTTTAGCACCTTTCCATTCTGTAGCATCAACAGGAGGATTTTTATCTAAGCCTTCCCACCAAACTGTGTTATCAGCATTATTAAGAGCAACGTTTGTAAAGATTGTGTTTTTCTTTGTTGCTTCTAAAGCATTAAAGTTTGTTTTAACACTTGTACCAGGAGCAACACCGAAGAAACCTGCTTCTGGGTTAATAGCATATAATCTTCCGTCAGGACCTATTCTTAACCAAGCAATATCGTCACCAACTGTCCATACTTTGTAGCCTTTTTCTTTTAAGTATTCAGGTGGGATTAACATAGCAAGGTTTGTTTTACCACATGCAGATGGGAATGCAGCACAGATGTATTTAACTTCGCCCTGAGGATTTTCTAAACCTAAGATAAGCATGTGTTCAGCCATCCAGCCTTCTTGCATACCAAGGTATGAAGCA
>JAZOMN010000218.1:0-2308 GCA_045654005.1 Clostridia bacterium | reverse complement strand
CTATAAAATCCTGCGCACTTTTATATCCTGCCATAACAACAGGGTCTATTCCATATAAAAAGTCCATTATTCTTTGCATAACGCTTCCTTTTACAAAGCCGTCAACAAAGTAAAAACAGGCTTCTTTTCCGCCTATTTTATATTTTTTTTCCAAAATATCATAACTATCTTCAACAGGTAGTATGCTTCTTGCCTTTTTAATGTTTGAAACCAAACTGTTTGCTATCATATAAAAACATCCTATCTTTTTAGTAAAAAAATACTTTAATACATTTATTATGCATTAAAGTATTTAAAAGTATGCTAAAAGCCGTAAAACAATTTTTCAGTTTCAATAAGTAAGAACTGCCCTCCTGATATTTCAGATATCCTTTTATTTAAAATACCAAACTGTTCTTCTTTGCATATACCAAGTATATCAACAGTCTCAGAAAATTCCTTTTCGAGTATTATTACATCATGATTTTTAAATTCATTCTCATATTTCCCAAGTAAATGATACGGAATAGAAATTGCAAATTTAATAGATAGTTGTTTAGTAACAACACCCGAAACATTAATCGCATCTTTTCCCGCTTTGGAATACGCTTTAACAAGTCCGCCTGTACCAAGCAGTGTCCCTCCAAAATATCTTGTAACAACTACACATATATCCGTTAATTCTTCTTTTTCTATAACATCTAAGATGGGAGCGCCTGCAGTTTTAGCGGGTTCACCGTCATCCGAGCATCTCGAAACATTTCCTTCATTAACTTTATATGCATAGACATTATGTGTTGCATCCCAATGTTTTTTACTGATTTTTGAAATAAAATCAAGTGCTTCTTTTTCCGTATTTACAGGGGTAACATAACCTATAAAACGAGATTTTTTTTCGATAATTTCGTAAGACGCAAAATTTCTTACTGTTTTATACTTCTCCATTTTCGTACCTTTTAATTTTATTATATATTTCCATATCGCAAACAACTTCCAAATGAAATCCGTCTTCTTTTGAAACTTCTGAAATAATAGTCGATGTTTTATATATTAAACCGAGAATATTACCATCGGAAAACGGAATAGTAACTTTCAGTCTTTTTTTAGATCCAAAAATTACCTCCTGAATCTTTTTAATAAGACCATCAATGTTTTTACCGTTCTTTACTGAAATATTAACTGTGTCCATATTTTGATAGTAAAGAGGTGGTTCTTTAATATCACATTTATTAAATACAGTTATAACAGGTTTGTTGTTTTCGTTAAGTTCATTTATAATTTTATTAACAACCTCAATTGATTTATCCATTTCATCATTTGATGCATCAACTAAATGAATAATAAGATCTGCATATTTTGTTTCTTCTAAAGTTGATTTAAATGCTTCTATTAAATGATGCGGAAGTTTTCTTATAAAACCAACTGTATCGCATATAATAAATTCTGTTTTATCAGCAAGTGTTATTTTCCTCATAAGTGGGTCAAGGGTTGCAAAGAGTTTATTTTCAACATAAGCATCATTGCTTTCAGTCAGTAAATTAAGAAGCGAAGATTTTCCAACGTTAGTATAACCAACAAGTGCAACAACAGGAATTGAATCCCCTGTTCTTTTTTTTCTGATATTACTTCTGTGCTTTTCTATTTCACTTAACTCTTCTGTTAAATGTTCTATTCTTCTTCTGATATGACGCCTGTCACTTTCAAGTTTTGTTTCTCCCGGTCCTCTCGTTCCTATACCTCCGCCTAAACGGGACAAACTCTGCCCTATTCCCGATAATCTTGGTAAAATATATTTAAGTTGCGCTAACTCAACCTGACATTTACCTTCTTTTGATTTCGCTCTCATTGCAAAAATATCAAGAATAAGACGGCTTCTGTCGATAACAGTAACACCTAATTGATTTTCAAGGTTCTTAGTAATAGAACCTGATAATTCGGTATCAAAAACAGCCATATTAACGTCATTTGCATCGATAAATTCTTTTATTTCTAAAACTTTACCGCTTCCTATAAATGTTGAAGGGTCAATTGTTTTAATATTCTGAATAACCTCTCCAACAACTTCACCATTTGCAGTTTTAACAAGTTCGGCAAGTTCTTTCATAGATGCTTCGTCGGTATCATTAAGACTTTTATCGCCCAAAGAGGCACCAATCAAAACAACTCTGTCTTTTCTTTCTTCCATAAATACTCCTATTAAATCAATTATCAACTGTTATAATATATTCCAAAACATCACTTTCTAAGACTTTCAATGATTTTAAATTAAATTCTTCTGTCAGTTTCTTTATATTCCCTCTCTTATTTCCTATAATTTTAGAAACTAATT
>JAZOMN010000217.1:0-5769 GCA_045654005.1 Clostridia bacterium | reverse complement strand
TAATTACCACTTTGTCAAGATATGGTTTTAATGTCTTCATATTAAGTTCCTCCTATATATTATTATATAAAAAACATTTTTAGCACTCTTTTAACTCGAGTGCTAATGTATATTTTACCTAATATTTTCCAGTATTTCAAGGTGTGAAATACTGGTCATTTGTTAGCATATTATTAAAATTTTAACATAAATACCGTTTTTCTTATATTTTCTTTAAAATACTCTGTTTTTCTTAAAAATACGAAACTATATCTTCAATTTTTCTTTTAGGCACATGAAAATCGTTGTTTTCATCAACGAAGTATTTAATGCTGTCCTCAAAATCAAAGTAAAAAGACTTTTGTTTCGGATAGCCAAGAGCAATAATTGTGTGAATTCTCAAATTATCGGAAATATTAAATAATTCTTTTACTTTCACTCTTTCTACTGACCCTAAAATACAAGAGCCTATCCCCATACTTTCTGCAAGCAAAACTATGTTTTCACTCGCATAACAAGCATCATTGTCACCGTCTTTTCTTAAATTTTCGTCAACAAGAACTATTATATAAGCAGTCGGAGAAGTTTCCTCAGTAGGAGCGCCTTCTGGTGCAGTATATCCTGCCCATTTTGTAAGAGGAAAAAGTTTATCGCAGTATTCTTCATTTGTTACCGCTATATATTTAATCGGCTGAATGTTAGCGCCTGACGGTGCAAGACGAGCACCCTCTAACATTATATCAATCTTTTCTTTTTCAATCGGCTTTTTATCAAAAATACGGATAGTTCTTCTTCTTTTAATTATATCAAAAATTTCCATTTTTTATACCTCAGTATCTTTCATATATCAGTTTTACTTGAGTCGTTTTCCCTGTCTTTTCATCAATCCCAAAAATACAACCATTTATCATAGGCGAAATATCAGACCATTTGAATTTCCCTCTTTCACCCTCGGAAAATCTTTTAATTGCAATATCTTTATCAAGACCGATTACTGAATATTCTGCACCTGTCATTCCCACATCGGTTATATAGCCTGTTCCGTTTTTCAGTATTTTTAAATCATTGGTCTGCACGTGGGTATGAGTACCGAAAAGAGCAGTGATTTTACCGTCCATATACAGCCCTAAAGCTTGTTTTTCGCTTGTTGCTTCTGCGTGAAAATCGACTATTATATTACAAAATCCGTGCTTTTTTTCTATATTTTCTACTGCTTTTTTCAAAACAGGAAAAGGATTAGAGTCTGCGCCATCTATAAATACATTTCCAAGAAGATTTATAACTGCGATTTTATATTCGCCCATATCAAAAACCGCAACACCATCACCGGGCAGGTCAGGATTAACATTAAGGGGTCTTACAATCTGTTTGGATGCTTCCAACATATTATAAAGATCCTTTTTGTCAAAAGCGTGGTTTCCAAGAGTAATACAGTCTGCCCCCGCGTCTAAAAGCATATAGGCATATTTCTCTGTTATACCATTGCCTGTTGTGGCATTTTCGCCGTTTACTATGGCAAAGTCTATATTATATTCTTTTTTTATAGATTGTAGTTTTTCGAACACAAGTTCTCTTCCGGCTCTCCCTACAACATCGCCTATTACTAAAATATTTTTCATTATTTTTACCTTTTAATTTTGTTTATCGCTTTTACTAAAAACAAAGTAAGAATTGATGCAACAATTGCTTCCGGCACTCCATTGATTGCTATAACTGATAAGATAACATTATATAATGTATCAGCAGATATTTCTTTTGCTAAAGAATACTCTTCTTTAAAGAATATAAAAATCATATTCATAACAAGAAGTGTATTGGCAAGGGACCCTGAAAGCCCTGCAATAATAAGCGAAAAATTATAATTTATTTTTTTAAGTAGTTTTACAATATAGTAAGGAACAACACCTACTAAAATCCTTGGAACAAAACAAATAACAAGACTTAAAAATCCGCCGTTAATTCCCATAAAAGTATAAAAAGGAGAAAAGCAAAAAGATGTAACTGTGGGATTTATGGTATTATTTATTAAACTTGTAACACCAAAAACAAACCCTAAAAATGCACCTGACAGCGGTCCTAAAACAATTGACCCTATTATAACAGGAACATGTATAATAGTTGCTCTTGTAACCCCCAAAGGAATATATCCTAAATTAGGAGTAAAAGCCATAATTATTATTATCGCCATAAAAAGCGACATTAATATCATTTTTTTCGTATCATATCTTTTTGTTTTTTCCATTATCTTTCCCCTCTTTTTAATACTATTAGTAACGGCACAACAAGCACCGAACAAAAGAAATTGCTTATTCCGTGGGTAATATCCCATGGAATTCCCGCTATATACCAGGACATAATTTTATCTAAATCAAAATTAAAAAACACAGCCTGAACAGGCAAATATAAAAAACCGTATAAAAATCCGTGCAAAGAGCATAGAATCATATATACTGCTGTTTTAGTTTTATCAGGAATTTTTTTGGGAATCAGCATAACAAGTCCCCATAAAATAAGCCAAATATAAAGTTGCGCAATCCACCAGACTCCAAACCCTGAAAAGAAACCGCACAGAAATACATATATGTATATAGGATATAACGCCTTTTTCTTATACATAACAGTAAGTGAAACAACAAAAACTCCGATAAGATGCACATTAGGTATAAATGACATAATAAGTTTTGATGCATACATTACTGCCCCGAAAACTGAAAAAAGGCACATTTCTTTTACTGATAGTTTCATATCTTTTCTGCCCTGAAAGAATACTTAAATCCTTCTTCTATTTTGGTTGTGTCAACCCCACTTGTTGCATAATCGCCATTAACATAAAATGCCCAGTACATCTTATCCTTGTCAGCATCAAGGGTTATATCGCAAACTTTTTTTACATAAAGGCCGTAAGCACCTTTTTCGCCTGAGATAAGCTCCTCTTTGATTAAGGCATCTCCTACAGTATTTAAATCACTTTTTAATTCAAAACTTTTTTCAGTCCCGTCAGGAAAAACGGCTGTAAATGTAAAACTCTTAACTGTTCCGTCGCTTTCGTTTAATGCATCATTATTTATAACGGTACATCCCGAAAAAGATAACATTAAAACAATACTTAGAACTAATGATAATATTTTCTTAAGTTTCATACTCTTATCCCCTCAGATTTAAAGTGTATTAAGAAATTTTTCTATTATTTCGGATGTAAAATCATATCCTTTTTTAGTTAAGTGCTGACCGTCTATATAGTAGCCATTGTTTTCAGCTCTGTTTTCATCAGGAGTTTTAGAAGAATCATACATATCAGGAAGACTCGGATTAAGGTAACAGCCTTCCCATAAATCTATATAAGGAATTCCCCATTTTTTACATATTTTAACTGCCATATCAAAATAAATTCGTCTTTTTCTTCTCTGATTAGGAAGTGTGCCCATTTTTTGTGCAACAATATAACAGATTTTTTTACCATTCCAATATTTTAATGCTTTATAAATCAAAGTCTCCAAACATCCTGCAAATGTTGCAAGATCATAGTTCCCGCTGAAATTTTCAGAGTCAAAAGAACCAAGAGAAAGACCTGGCGCATCCCCTCTTTCTATAAGGTCGGCATCGTTAGTCCCGCCCTCAAAAACTATATAATCAGCATCAGGATATTCTTCATACATTGTATCTATAGTTTTAAGAACCGAATGCCTGATTTCTCCGCTTTGACATATCGGGAATCCTTGTGCAATCGTTCCACCACCGACAGCATAATTTTTATAACACATATTATTCTTTTTAGCAATCCTCTCTGCCCAATTTCCGACAACTTCAGAACCTGCACAAATGGAATCACCATTCCATATAATTGTTTTTTTAACTAATGATTTTTCCATTTTTTACTCCTCCATTTCTCATAACATTATACAATAATAAAACTTAAATTTCAATAAAAAACAACCAAAAAGAACGCAAAACATTTTTAACATTTTGCGTTCTTTACATTATACTTAAACTTATCTTATCATAATATACGCTGTAAACAATATATACATAAGAACATATATTGCTCCATGCCATCTTTTAACACCTTTTGAAATCATTGTTAAAGCATAAAAAGCAACACTTGCAACTATAAAAATAACTGTATCGCTTACTGCAAAACTGGTTATTTCGAACGGACATATAAGACCTGCAAGTCCAAGAATAAAGAAGACATTGAATATATTGGAGCCAATAACGTTTCCAAGTGCCAAGTCGCTTTCGCCTTTAATTGCAGCAACAACGCTGGTAACAAGTTCCGGTAAAGATGTACCTATTGCAACAATGGTAAGCCCGATTAAATGGTCCGATACTCCAAAACTTTTAGCAATAGCCGATGCAGAATCAACAACCAGATCTCCACCAAAAATTATTGCCGCCATACCGCCTATAATATAAACCAAAGTTTTAAGAGGAGATAAAAGTTTGATTTCTTCTTCACTATCATCTGATAAGGCTTCATTTCTTCCTTTTAGGGCATTTTTCACCTGTGATATACAGAATAAAATTATAAATACTGTTAAAAATATACCTTCTGTTCTGTCAACCACATTTACTCTACCGTTTAACACTGTATCAAGCCCTACAACAAGAAGCAAAAGACCTGCGTAAATCGACATAGAAAACTCGGAATTCATAACTTTTCTTTCAACCTTAAAAGGTTTAATTAAAGCACAGGTTCCGACAACAACCAAAAGATTGAAAAGATTAGAGCCTACAACATTTCCGATAACAATTCCGTTACTTCCCTTTAGTGATGCGCTTATACTTACAGCAGCCTCAGGTGCGCTTGTACCAAAAGC
Source organism: Clostridia bacterium (assembly GCA_045654005.1). Taxonomy (GTDB): domain Bacteria; phylum Bacillota; class Clostridia; order UMGS1840; family HGM11507; genus SIG450. The sequence goes on along the minus strand of JAZOMN010000217.1, from coordinate 973 downwards.
AACAATTGTAAGACCTATAACAATTGCAGGGATTTTAAGCCTTTTTGCCAAAGAAGAACTTCCGTCAACAAAAAAGTCTGCCCCTTTTACAAGCAGGACAAAACCTATAAGTAGTAATAAATAATTCATAATAATCCTCCCGAAATTTATATTTAATTTATTTTACATTAAAAAAGACTCCTATTACCCCTTTTGGTAATAAAAGTCTTGCTTTTTAATTGAAATACGGATTTATAAAAATCGTACTGACGACATTTCAAACGCACAAAATGTACGCAAGCTACTCCCTTTTTTTACTATTATATTACTTTATCTTGCAAAAGTCAATATAAATTAGTTTCAATTTAGTTGATTTTATTTTTTAAAAATATTATAATATTTAAAAAGAGGTGAAAATATGAAGAAAATACACCTGAAAGATTTGTATCAGTATGACTATAATGTGTGTGATATTATAATGAAAACCGCCTTTGAAGAGGGTGGAATATATAACTGCACACAAAACGGCAGACATACCAGCGGTTTTATGTTTTTCTTAGATATGGATATTACCCATATATTTGAAGATAAAAATATTAAATTTCAAAAAAATGATTTATGTTATTTCCCGAAAGGAATAAAATATAAGTCGCGTTTTTCTAACTGCATTCCAAAAAACAGTGCAATTATAATAAATTTTAAGATTACTGATTCTTCGGGCGAAGATATTATTTTTTCTGACAATTATATACTTCTGTCAGAAATCTTAAAAAACAATTTCAAAGAATATATCGAAAGTCTTTACGAACTTATTTCCTCTAACAAACCGAACGCTTTAATTAAAGCAAAAATGTATGAATTTTTAACCGAACTGTCTGTAAGTTCACGAAAGTATCTTGTTCCTGACAAATATAAAAAAATTCTTAATGCAATTTCTTTTATTGAAAAGAATTACCATAAAAATATAACTGTTAAAGATATAGCGGAACACTCA
>JAZOMN010000216.1:0-14450 GCA_045654005.1 Clostridia bacterium | reverse complement strand
TAAAAAATTAAAAACCAAATACTCTATACGACAGATAGGACGAGTAACGGGAATTTCACGGGGAGTAATACATAAAAGCTGACAAAAAATGTACGTCCCCATTGTCACAAAAAATGTACGTCCCCATTGTCACAAGGCTTGGCGGATAAGGATTTTGTGTTGAATATGCTTACAAAAGATGAATTTGTAAGATTTCATGAGATAGAAGAAGAATTAAGTTACACAGTAGATGATAAAATAAAAATTCCTGATGATGAAATACGAAGAAGTATATTGCAGGAAATAGGAATTGAACCGAAACTTATTGGCGAAATGGAAAAAAGCAAACGTAATGAATTACTTAAAAAATTAAAAACCAAATACTCTATACGACAGATAGAACGAGTAACGGGAATTTCACGGGGAGTAATACATAAAAGCTGACAAAAAATGTACGTCCCCATTGTCCGCGTCCCCATTGTCCGTCCCCATTGTCGAAAATATATTTATATTAAACGGAGTGGCTAACTAATGAAAAAAATAACGAAGGGAAAAATAAAAAAAATTCTAATTAACTTAATAGGGATAATAATAATATTAGTGTTATTCGTTATAAAAAATATTATTTTATAATAACGGAGGCGTTATTTCGTGGATAAAAGAATAATATCATGGATAAAATGGTTATCAATTACTATTGCAGTAGATTTGTTAATAAGATTATTTGCATATATAGCAAATTTTATAAGGTAAGGTGACAAACATAAAGGGGCTACCTCAAACCGGTCTCTTGTTTTGAGAGGACGATAGAATCGTCCCCATTGTCCCGCAGTTGGATTCAAACAGTTTGGTCAAAACATGGCAACGCAGATGAATATATATGGCCTTATGGAAGATAAAACTGCAATTAAAAAAACACGGTATGAAATATTACCGTGTTTTTGATATTTAAGTATAACTGTCCGTAAGGACAATACCACTGCAAAGCAATATCACTTGCTATGCAAATATCATTCGCCGTCAGGCGAATATAACTGTTTGACTTTGTCAAACACTACTCCGCTGATGCTACATAATAGTATATAGGCTGTTCCCCTCTGTAAGGAGTAATATCGCAATCAGGATATTTTTCTTCAAGTTTTGCTACCATGCTATCAAGGTCGTCATCTGAAATATCTTCCCCTGCATAAACTGTGATAACTTCAGTTTCATCATCAACTATTTTTGCGATTGATTCTAATATTCCTGTTTCAACATTTTCGGATACTCCTACAACTTTATCTTCAACAAGTTGCATAATATCGCCTTCTTTAATCTCAATGTCATTAACCATAGAATCGCGGACTGCATAAGTAACCTGGGCAGTTTTAACATTATTTAAAAGTTCTAAAAATCCTTGTTCTAATTCTTCTTTTTCCAAACTTTCGTCATAAGCCATCATAACAGGGAAAACATGAGCCATACTTGTTGTAGGGATAATTATAAGTTCGCCCTCAAAGATTTTTTTCGCTTGTTCTGCCGCTAATATAATATTTTTGTTATTAGGGAATACGAAAACAGTTTCTGCGTTTACCTCTTTAGCCTTATTAAGAATATCGTCAGTTGACGGATTCATACTCTGACCGCCTGAGATAACGCCTTTAATTCCAAGTTCTTCGTAAATAGATTTAAAACCATCGCCCGCTGCAACAGCAACAAAACCGTACTTGGTTTTTTCTTTTTTAAGTCTTTCTTCTTCTTTTTTTCTTAATTCTTCATTTTCATGACGCATATTGTCAATCTTGATATTTATTAAAGAGCCGATTTTAAGACCGAAGCCGATAGCCTTGTCCGGATCGTCAGTATGAACGTGAACTTTAACAATCTCATCGTCTTCAACAACTACAACACAGTCACCGATTTGTTTAAGTTTATCTTTTAACATTTCAGCGCCTCTGTGCTCTTTAACTATTATATATTCGGTGCAGTAGCCAAAAGTAATATCTTCCACATACTGACCTGCCTGTGATTCTTCCTGCACATCAGTTTTTTCTAAAAGAGGCATAATCTCGTTATTATCAAGGTAATACTTCATACCTTCTAAGATAACCATAAGCCCCATACCGCCCGAGTCAACAACTCCTGCCTGTTTAAGTTTAGGTAAAAGTTCAGGGGTCTCGGATAAAACTTTATTACCGTTTTCTATAACTTTATTAAAAAATTCGCTTATAGTTTCACATTCAGTATAAACTGCCATTGCTTCTTCGGAAAGACCGCGCATAACAGTTAAAATTGTACCTTCAGTTGGTTTCATAACTGCACGGTAGGCAGACTCTGTCCCTGATTTTAAAGAAAGTGCAAAAGTTTCAATATCAACTTCTTCTTTTTCATTAAATCCTTTGGCAATACCTCTTATAAACTGGGATAAAATAACGCCCGAGTTACCTCTTGCGCCTCTTAGAGATGCAGAGGAAAGTTTTGCCCATATTTCAGAAACGCTTGATCCTTGCATATCACAAATTTCTTTAGTTGCTTTAGAGAAAGTAAGGCTCATATTAGTACCCGTGTCACCATCAGGAACAGGGAATACATTGAGTCTGTTAATCTCTTCTTTTCTGTTTTCAAGATTATTTGATGCTGAAACCAGCATATTTATAAATAAATCACCTTTTATTATATTCATATCTATTTATCCATCCTTATTCCGTCAACATGAACATTGACCTTATTAACCTTAAGCCCGAAAGAGTCGTTTAAGGTATATGATAATGTTTCTAAAATATTGTTGGATATGGTTTGAATATTCATACCGTACGAAACATAAATGTGTATATCAATTATAAGACCGTTATTATATGAAACTTTAATTGCATCCTGAATATTATCGCCTGTATCAAAGAAACTCTTTTTTGTTCTTCTGTGAGAAAGGCCTATAACACCGTAGCAAGAACAAGCAATATGACTTGCAATAGTTTTAATGGCTTTATCACGAACACAAATCATTCCAAGTTCACTTTTAGTTTTAAAAAGCATAATAATTACCTCCTGGTTTTTAGGGATAGGAAAAAATCTTCAGAATGGACAAACTTAGCCAAAATCTTTGATTTTGGGTCACCCGAAGGCGTATATAGATACGTCGAGTGGCTGAGTTTGTTCATAGCAAAAAGCATTAATTCCAAAGATTTTTAATAAAAATCTTTACCTTGTTACAACATAATATTTTATATTATTCATTATGTGTTATTTTTATTGGAACGACACATAGGTCGTCCCCTACTTTTTGTGGTCTGGAGTTTTTTTACATCCCTTATATTATAACCTATTTATATGGTCTTTTGCAAGTAGTAAATCAAAAATTCTTTTTTGTGCAGTAAAATATATAATCTGGCTATCAACATTTTTTATTAAATATTCAAATATTTTTTCAAATCGGATGTCGTCTATTTCTAAGAATGAGTCGTCCAAAATAAGCGGAATTTTTTCTTCCTTTGAAATAAGTTTATAGATTGCAAGTCTTAGCACAAAGTAAATAAGAGAATCAGTACCTTTTGAAAAATTATCTTTAGGAATTATATTTTCTTCGTTTACTCTTCTTATTTCGCAAAGTAAATCGTCATTTATATTAAAATAGTCGATTTTCTCGTCCATAATTTCAGATAAGATGTTTTTAACCTCTTTGTTAAGATAAGGAATGTAGGAAGATTTAAAACTATCATTTGTAAGTGTAAAAATTTTAAGAGTATCTGATATAATTTCTTCTTCCTCTTTTAACTTTTCTATTTTTTCTTCTAAATCTTTCTTTTCTTCATTTAAAAGATAAAAGTCAGGCATATTGTTAAATGCATTTTTCTTTTTTTCTAAGAGTGCATTTTTAGATATTGTTATTTCAGTAAGCCTTTTTTCCGAAGATTTAATCAGTTCTTTTAAAGTTTCTTCATCTTCAGTTGGCTCATTTAAAATTTTATAAGCATATTCTTCGTTGTACGCTTCTTTTTTTGCCTCTGAAAATTCTATTTTTTGTTTAAGAAGATTTTTCTCATTTTCCTCTTTTAAATAGTTTTCTTTTTTTATGTTATATTCATCAAGGCTTTTTATATTATATTTATCAAGGCAGGTTTCATATTCTTCCTTTTCTTTTATAATTTTTTCATTTATTTTTTTATTCTTATAAGAAATTATAAAAAATGGAATACTAAGTAGTGATAATGCCGATAAAAAAATATTTAAAAATGAAAGAATAAAAGAAACAGTACAAATACCTATACCAAAGATAAGGTTTGAAAGTACATTTTTAAATTTTAAATCTGAACTTTCATAATTTTTTATTTTTTTATAATCAGATTCGCTAATTGGCGTAAAATCAGTATTTATACTTTCAAGTTCTTTTTTTAAGTCTTCTATATCCTGCCTTAATTTAAGTTGTTCTTTTGCTTTTTTATATTCTTTATAATTTTTAGCATACTCGCATTTTTCTTTATATGATGCAAGTTTTTCTATAATGGTTTTTTCTTCGTCTGTAAGTATTTTAATCTGCTCGTCATTTTCTTTAAGTGACAGTCTTATATCTTCAAGTTTATCAATAGAAAGATTAACTTCATTTAATCTGTTAGTAAGCGGATAGATTTTCCCCGAGTCAGTTTTTCTTGAATAAATATTAAGCGTGTCTTTTAAATCTTTTAAAATATAACTTAAATCAACATCAAAAATATTATTCTCGCTTTTAGAGAGTTTATCGTGAATATCGTCTCTTTTTTTAACAGCCATTGAAATATCTTCAAGGTTTTTTATAAAACATACCGAGTCAAACATTTCTTCAGTTAAATTAAAAAAATGTTCCCCGCATTTTTTAGAATCAATATTTAATTCTTCCCCTGAATTTTCACTTATAATTTTTACCAAAGTTTTAGCATTGGTTTTACCTAAAGTTACAAGCCCTTTTAATTTTGTATTATCACAAAGGGTAAAGGACACATCAAAAAGCCCTTTTTCTTCATTTAAAGGGATATAATTCTTTTTGTATTTTCCTGCACCATTAAGTTCAGTATAGAAAAAAGTCTTAAGAGCAGTTGAAATTGTTGATTTTCCTGCCTCGTTGTTCCCCATAAATATATTAAGGTTAGGAGAAAATTCAATTTCTTTATTTTCAAACTTACCAAATTTTTTTAAATATAATTTATCTATAATCATAATCGGCTAACCCCGTACTCAATAACTTTTAAAATATAATCTTCGTCTTTATCGCAAAGATGTGACAATGCGTTTCTTACAAATTCGCCTCTTACCGACTGTTCACATTTTATAAGTTCAATATTATATTTTTTAGTAAGGTCAAAGTCAATTTTTATATATAATAAATCTTTTTTAAGTTCGTTTATAATAAACTCTTTGTCAAGTTCCGCACTGTCTTCAATATATCCTGTGAGAGTAACTTTAAAAAGAGTTTTTGAAATATTAAACTTTGAAATTTCTTTTTTAATAAGAGAAATTACATCATCATTTGATGTTATAATATCAGCCTTAAGAGAAATTTCTTTAAAAGTATGTTCACACACAGATACTTTTTCATATTTTAAAAAGCCTTTTTTTATTTCGCCAAGGATTACAAAAGTTTCTTCTGTTTCGTTAAAGGTAAGCGCCTGAGGAGTGCCTGAATAACCGTAATATGTACCGCCTTCCTCGTTAATGTCGCATTCTGCATGTATATGCCCCAAAGCGACATAATCTGCTCCGCTTAACTTAATATCAGAATAGGTCATAGGGTTATAGTAACTTTCTTTTATAACATCTCCGTGAGAAAGTATAATATTTAATTTTTCTTTGTTTTTAATTTTGTAATCTTTTAAAGAATTATCAAGTTTATGAGGCCCTGAAAATGATATACCGCATATATCCATATCATCAAAACCTTTTACGCTCATTCCTTCGGGGAATATATAAACGTTTTTTGAAAAAGTTTCGGTATTAAAAACGCCGTCAATAATTTTAGGGTCGTGATTTCCGCAAATAATAAATATATTAAAAGTTGCTCTTTCAAATTCTTCTTTAACAAAAGAAATAAGGTCTTTTGATACTTTCGGGGTATCAAATAAATCTCCCGCTATAAAAAGAGCGCCTATTTCTTTCTGGTTTCCTAAATCAATAATATTTGAGAGCATTTTTTTCTGATTGTTTTTTAAATTTTCCAAAGTTTCAGGAGAATAAGAAGATGAGAATTTATAACCTAAATGCAAATCGGCAGTATGAATAAATTTCAAATTTTCCCACTCCTTTCTTGATTTTTAAAATTATTTAGTATATAATAGCCTATATGCGCCATTAGCTCAGCCCGGATAGAGCAATCGGCTTCGAACCGATGAGTCAGGGGTTCAAATCCCTTATGGCGTGCCATCAAAAGAGAACGCATATGCGTTCTCTTTTGTGTTTGTGTCCGTGGGACATAACATCATTACGAGCATAGCGAGTACACTGTTTGACTGCTTGCAGTCAACATCATTCCGCTTGGGCGGACACAAAACGATGTTATCTTCGATAAATGATATTGCCTGACGGCAAGTGATGTAATGCTTCGCATCAATGATGTTGCACCTTTGGTGCAAATGCTCTCACTTTACCCAACTTCCCCCAAAAGCTCAACTATCCTCTCTTTATTTCCCGATATATATAAATATCCCATAAGTGCTTCAAAACCTGTGGCGCGTCTGTAGTCCACGATATCTGCGTTTTTGGCACTTGTATATGAGTGGGCGTTTCTGCCTCTTTTAAAAATTGTTATTTCTTCTTCGGTGAGGCGGTCATATATCTTCTCTAAAAGTTCAGATTGTGCTTTGGCTTTCACATAATTTGTGGCTTCTTTATGCAGTTTATTAACCTGCATATTATGATTTGATACAAGCATTGAACGGATATAAAGTTCGAATACTGCATCGCCTATGTATGCAAGTACCAAAGGAGAATATTCATTTGCATTTTTGAAGTTAAAAAAATTATCCACTATGCCCTTCTCCATTTAACGCCCTGGCGTGTATCTTCTAAAATTATTCCCATTTCGGTAAGTTTATCTCTTATTTCGTCAGCAAGGGCGAAATCTTTGTTCTTTCTTGCTTCCTGCCTTTTTTCAATTAACTCTTCAACTTCTTTTTCAAGATTATCTTCTTTGCCACTATATTCAATACCTAAAACAGAAATAAGTTCAATAATTAGAGAAATAGTTTTTTCGCAAAGTTCTTTAGAGTATGTGCCTTCGTTATTGATTTTAGTGTTAACTTCTCTTACAAGGCTGAAAATATGAGAAATTGCATCTGCAGTGTTTAAATCATCGTCCATTGCTTCTTTGAATTTATCTTTAAATATTTCAAATGAAGAATAAATTTCTTTTTCGGTTTCAGTCATTTTTTCATCTGTCTGATTAGAAAGAATATAATTTACATTGTCAATGGTATTTAAAATTCTCTCAAGCCCCACTTTAGCCTGTGTAACCAAATCTTTTGAGAAGTTAATAGGGCTTCTGTAATGAGCAGATAACATAAAAAATCTTATAACAGGGTAGTCAAATTCTTTAACGATATCTCTTACAGTAAAGAAATTGCCTTCTGATTTTGACATTTTCTTATTATCTATATTTATAAAACCGTTATGAAGCCAATAGTTAGCAAACGGTTTTCCCGATAACGCTTCACTCTGGGCAATTTCATTTTCGTGATGAGGGAAAATAAGGTCTTTTCCTCCACTGTGAATATCAATAGTATCCCCTAAATATTTATTAACCATTGCGGAACATTCAATGTGCCAGCCAGGTCTTCCCTGACCCCAAGGGCTTTCCCAATATGGTTCGCCCTCTTTTTTATTTTTCCATAAAACGAAATCCATTGGGTCTTCTTTGTCAGTGTTAACTTCAATTCTTGCCCCTACTTCTAAATCTTCAAGCGGCTGATGCGATAACTTTCCGTAACTTTCAAATTTTTTGGTTCTGAAATATACATTTCCATCCACATTATACGCGTAGCCTTTTTCTTCTAACTTTTTAACTGTATCAATAATTGCATCTATATTTTCAGTTGCTTTTGGATGGATAGTTGCTTCCTTAATTCCAAGACCTTTGGCGTCAATAAAATATTCTTTGATAAATTTTTCGGCAAGTTCTTTTACAGTAATGCCTTCCGCATTGGCGTTTTTAATCATTTTATCGTCAATATCGGTAAAATTCTGCACAAAAGTAACTTTATAGCCTGTGTATTCAAGGTATCTTCTTAATGTGTCAAAAATTATAAAAGGTCTTGCATTTCCTATATGAAAATAATTGTAAACAGTAGGTCCGCATGAGTACATTTTAACCTCGCCCGGAACTATTGATTTAAATTCTTCTTTTTTGTTTGTAAGTGAATTATAAACTTTCATTGCACTTTCCGTCCTTTTTTAGTTTTTCTATCTCTTTTTCCAGATCTCTTACTCTGTGAAGTACCTTGCAAAGTTCCTGACTTATAGGGTCAGGAATATGAGTCTGGTCAAGTTCGTCTTTAACTCTTATGTTATCCACCTTTACTACCCTTGCAGGAACACCTACGCAGGTACAGTTAGGTGGAACTGAATTTAAAACTACAGCGTTTGCCGCAATTTTAGAATTATCACCAACTGTAAACGGCCCTAAAACTTTTGCCCCCGAGCCTATTAACACATTGTTACCAATGGTGGGATGACGTTTCCCCACATCTTTCCCCGTACCGCCAAGGGTAACCCCCTGATAAATAGTACAGTTTTCGCCTATTTCGGCAGTTTCGCCGATAACTACTCCCATACCATGGTCGATAAAACAACCTTTTTTAATGGTTGCACCGGGATGAATTTCAATACCTGTAAAAAATCTTACAATCTGTGAAATCATTCGTGCTAAAAATTTAAATTTTATTTTTAAAAGTTTGTGAGCAATCCTGTGCCAGAACAAAGCACATACAGAAGGATATAAAAGGAAAATTTCAAAACTGCTTCTTGCAGCAGGGTCTCTTTCTTTAACTGCTTTTATATCTGCTCTTAAGTAATCAAACATAAAAAACTCCTCTGAAAATATTTCTTATAACATTTATTATATTATTATACTATATGTATCCTATATTTGCAAACATTTTAAGTTGGTTTTGTTGATTTTTTGAAAATGGGGGTGTATAATGATTTTAAGCAAGGCTTAAAATCAGCGATATGAATTCTATCGGATTCTCGATATGTGCTAATGCACTCGATATGCCTCGCGGCTCGATATGTTGCCTTATGGCAACGAGTTTAATATGATTTTATGACGAAACAAATTCATTAAAAAAAGGAGAAACAAATGGTTAAACATATTATTTTATGGAATTTAAAAGAAGAATTTAACAATGAAGAAGTTAAAGAGGGGATTAAAAAGGGATTAGAAGGACTTATGGGGGTTGTGCCCGGTCTTTGCGAAATTAAGGTGATAACAAATCCTCTTGAAACATCAAACTGCGATATTATGCTGTATTCAGTTTTTGAAAATTTTGAAAGCCTTAAAGGTTACGCAGTTCATCCTGAGCATGTTTATGTTGCAGACACTTTTGTAAGACCATATACCAAGTCAAGATGCTGTATGGATTATGAAGAAAACTAAAATTAAGCAAAGTATAATGAGGGGAGAAAAAACCGATGTTATCAAGAGTTCATACCTGTGCGCTTTTTGGTATTGAAAGTTTTATAATAGATGTTGAAGCGGATGTATCGGCAGGTCTTGCATCGTTTGAGATAGTTGGGCTTGGGGATACAGCTGTAAAAGAATCGAAAGAAAGAATAAAAGCCTCTATAAAAAGCGTGGGAAGCAGGCTTCATACTGAAAAAATTGTTGTTAATCTTGCTCCTGCATCTATAAAAAAAGAGGGGTCACATTTTGACTTTCCGATTGCTCTTTCCATAATGGGAAAGGACTATTCTTTTAATAATGAAATTCTTGAAACATCAATCTTTGTCGGAGAACTTGCCTTAAACGGCGAATTAAGACGGGTTGACGGTATTTTACCGATGGCAATTTCTGCTTTCGAGAAAGGATATAAAAATATCTTTTTGCCAAAAGATAACGCGAAGGAAGCGGCTATTGTAAAAGGTCTTAATGTGTATCCGGTAGAAAGTTTAGATGATATAATTGACTTTTTAACAGGAAACGGAAAAATTTTAAAGTATGAAGATGATGGAAACATTTTTAAAAAAGAGTTTGAAAATCTTGATTTTGCCGATGTTAAAGGTCAGGACGATATAAAAAGAGCATTGCTTGTTGCCGCAGCAGGAAATCATAATTTTCTTATGGTGGGAACTCCCGGCTCGGGGAAAACTATGATTGCAGAAAGAATACCTACCATTTTACCGCCCCTTACTTTCAGCGAGTCTTTAGAGGTATCTAAAATATACAGTGTGGCAGGTCTTATCGAGAGTGAACATCCGCTTATTGTGCAAAGACCTTTCAGGCAGGTCCACCACACGATATCAACTGTAGGTATAACAGGGGGAGGGCGTATTCCAAAGCCTGGCGAATTAACTCTTTCGCACAGAGGGGTGTTATTTTTAGATGAACTTCCCGAATTTAAAAAAGATGCCTTAGAAACCTTAAGGCAACCGATAGAAGACGGGAAAATTACTGTAACGCGTGTATCGGGAACGGTTACTTACCCTTGCAATGTGATGCTTATAGTATCGCTAAATCCTTGCCCTTGCGGTTATTATGGGTCAGGAGTTAAAGAATGCACCTGTACCGAAAACCGAATAAAAAACTATATGAAGAAAATAAGCGGTCCGTTACTTGACAGGATAGATATTCAGATAGAAGTGCCTAATGTTTTATATAAAGATATATCAAATGAAAAATCGGAGATAACAAGCGAGGTTATGGCAAAAAAAGTTGCCGTTGCCCGTGAAATTCAAAAGGAAAGATATAAAAACTGCGGATTTTTAACCAATAAGGAAATTCCTGCAGGAATGATTGACGAGTTCTGTTATCTTTCTGAAAAGGAAAAGGCACTTATGGAAATGGCGTATAATAATCTGGGACTTTCTGCTCGTGCTCATTCAAGAATATTAAAAGTAGCACGAACAATTGCCGATTTAGAAGAGTCAAAGAATATTACATCAAGCCATTTGGCAGAAGCAATCCAATATAGGAATTTAGATAAAAAATATTTTTAAAGGGGATAAGAAATATGCAGTTATTCACACTTATTTTAAAAAAGGAAGAACTGATTGATAAGCTTATGCATGAGCTTTTTGAAGCGGGAATCAAAGGGGGAACTTTACTTAACGGAGAAGGTATGGCAAAAGCACTTCACAATATGGACGATATTCCTACTTTCGGGCTTTTAAGACGTGCGTGGGATGAATCGGAAAGAGAAACAGTTAAAACTTTACTTCTTGTTTTAAAGGACGAGCAGGTAGATGTCGCAATAAAAGTTGTAAAAGATGTTATAGGCGATTTAAGTGAGCCTAATACAGGTATTATGTTTACTATGCCGATAAATATAGTTGAAGGGTTTGGTGGCAATGCTTAATATGCTTACTTATCTTGCAATTGCCATATTTGCAGGACTTTTTTCAGGAAAACTGATGAAAATATTTAAACTTCCCAATGTAACTGGATATATAATTTTCGGGCTTATCATAGGTCCGTATGTTCTTGGAATTCTTAGCGAAGATGCAGTAGCAAAAATGACTATTATATCCGATGTTGCATTAGGTTTTATTGCCTTTTCAATAGGCTCGGAATTTAAACTATCCTATCTTAAAAAAATCGGGAAATCACCTGTTATAATCGCTTTTTGTGAAGGGTTTGGAGCGGTTTTGTTAGTTGATCTGGCTTTGATTTTAGCAGGTTGCGATATAAAATTCTCTTTAGTGCTTGGTGCTATAGCATCAGCAACGGCACCCGCCGCAACCATTATGGTTGTAAAGCAGTATAAAGCAAAAGGTCCTGTTACTGATACTTTGCTTCCCGTTGTTGCTATTGACGATGCGGTTGCTTTAATCGCTTTTGGAATTTCGGTTGCAGTTGCCAAAATAATCGGAAGTACAGGGGATGTAGATATATTAAGTGTTATCATAAGCCCTGTTATAGAAATTGTTGGGGGACTGCTCTTTGGTGGGGCACTTGGGTTTATCCTTACGTTTTTAATTAAATGGTTTACAGGCAGAGGTAACCGCCTTTCTGCTTCTATTGGTATGATTTGTTTATGTGTCGGCATATCCGAAATATGCGGTTTTTCTTCGCTTCTTGCATGTATGGCAATGGGTGCAGTATTTATTAACACATCAAACAAATATAACGAACTATTCCAGTTGACTGACAGGTTTACACCACCTTTGTTCTTACTTTTCTTTGTAGTGTCAGGGGCAGAACTTAATGTAGGAATACTGCCTTCGGTTGGTGTTATCGGTATAATTTACATAGTTGTCCGCGTAATAGGTAAAATGTCCGGCGCATCGCTTGGTGCAATAATCGGTAAAGCATCGCCCGAGGTTAAAAAATACTTAGGTCCGACTCTTATTCCTCAGGCAGGGGTTGCAATCGGTTTATCTATGGCAGCAGTTACCGTTGTACCCGAATTTGGTGCAAATATAAGAGCAATTATCCTTTGTGCTACAATTATTTATGAACTTGTAGGCCCTGTTATAACAAAAATTACACTTATAAAAGCAGGGGAAATTAAAGAATAAATTCGAAATGCGAAGTGCGAAGTGCAAAATGATTTAAATTTGTAGGGAAGGCATTTATGCCTTCCGAAACGGAATGGATAAATCCATTCCCTACAATAATTATTATATAAAAAAAGAGGGCAAAATCATACCATTCGGTGATTTTGCCTTCATTTATTCCTAATTAATTACGAATTACTTAAATTTATTTACTTTTAATATATTCGTCTATCGCTTTTGCAGCTGCTTTTCCTGCACCCATAGCAAGAATAACTGTTGCGGCACCTGTAACGGCATCTCCGCCTGCATATACGCCCGGAATACTTGTTGCACCTGTTTTTTCGTCAGTAATAATTCCGCCCCAACTTTGAGTATCAAGGCCTTCAGTTGTGTTTTTAATAAGCGGGTTAGGTGACTGACCGATAGCAATTACAACTGTATCCATTGGGATTACATATTCTGAATTTTCTTTTGTGACAGGTTTTCTTCTGCCTGATGCATCAGGTTCGCCAAGTTCCATTTCAACACATTTAAGACCGGTTACCCAACCTTCGTCGTTACCAACAACTTCGATAGGGTTTGTAAGCATTTTGAAAACAATTCCTTCTTCTTTTGCGTGGTGAACTTCTTCAAGTCTTCAAGGCATTTCTTCTTCTGAACGTCTGTAAACAATATATACATTTTCTGCACCAAGACGTTTTGCACATCTTGCCGCGTCCATAGCAACATTACCTCCACCAACTATCGCAACATTTTTTCCTATTGTAATAGGTGTGTCAGCTTCAGGGAAACGGTATGCATTCATAAGATTTATTCTTGTTAAAAATTCGTTTGCTGAATATACACCGTTAAAGTTTTCGCCCGGCATATTCATAAATTTCGGAAGACCGGCCCCCGAGCCGATAAACACGGCATCAAAGCCTTCTTCATTCATAAGTTCGTCAATATTTATTGATTTACCTATAACAACATTTAACTCGATTTTAACGCCAAGCGCTTTTAATTTATCAATTTCTTTTTGAACAATTTCCTGTTTTGGTAGTCTGAATTCAGGAATTCCATAAACCAAAACGCCACCTGCTTTATGAAATGCTTCAAAAACAGTAACTTCATAGCCAAGTTTCGCAAGGTCACCTGCGCAAGTTAAAGATGCAGGACCTGCACCAACTACAGCAACTTTTTTTCCGTTTGATTCAGGCTTTGTAATTTCTGCGGTTGAATTTTTCATTGCCCAGTCTGCCGCAAATCTTTCAAGTCTTCCTATGCCGACACTTTCGCCTTTTATACCTCTTACACAGTATTTTTCACATTGGTTTTCCTGAGGGCATACTCGACCGCATATTGCAGGAAGAGCACTTGTTTCTGAAATTTTATCATACGCTCCCTGAAAATCTCCTTCTTTGATTAGTGAGATAAAGTCAGGAATCTGAACATTAACAGGGCAACCGTTAACACAAGGTTTGTTTTTACAGTTTAAGCATCTTTCAGCTTCTTCCATTGCCATTTCTTTAGTGTATCCTAAAGCAACTTCTTTAAAGTTTTTATTTCTTATATTTGGGTCTTGCTCAGCCATTTTAACCTTTTGTAAAGACATATTAGCCATTATTTTGCACCTCTCATTCTACAATCATCACAAGCCTTTTTCTCCTGACATTTAAACATAGCCTGTCTTCTTATAGCACCATCAAAATCAACTAAATGGCCGTCAAAGTCAGGTCCGTCAACACAGGCGAACTTAGTTTCTCCGCCAACAGTAACACGGCACGCGCCCCACATTCCTGTTCCGTCAATCATAACAGGGTTCATACTTACAATAG
>JAZOMN010000215.1:0-12093 GCA_045654005.1 Clostridia bacterium | reverse complement strand
ATCATACGCTCCCTGAAAATCTCCTTCTTTGATTAGTGAGATAAAGTCAGGAATCTGAACATTAACAGGGCAACCGTTAACACATGGTTTGTTTTTACAATTTAAGCATCTTTCGGCTTCTTCTTTTGCCATTTCTTCAGTATAACCCAAAGCAACTTCTTTAAAGTTCTTATTTCTTATATTGGGGTCCTGTTCAGGCATTTTAACTTTATTTAAAGACATTTTAGCCATTATTTAGCACCTCTCATTCTGCAGTCTTCACATGCTTTTCTCTCTTGTTCTTTAAACATTGCCTGACGTCTTATCGCTCCGTCAAAATCAACAAGATGCCCATCAAAATCAGGGCCGTCAACACATGCGAATTTTGTTTCTCCGCCAACAGTAACACGGCATCCGCCACACATTCCTGTTCCGTCAATCATAACAGGGTTCATACTTACAATAGTTTTAATGCCGTATTCTTTGGTAAGATTACATACAAATTTCATCATCATTAAAGGACCTATTGCAACTACAAGGTCGTATTCATTACCTTCTTCGATAAGTTTTTTAAGCATATCGGTAACAAAACCTTTGTTGCCGTTAGAGCCGTCATCTGTTGTAATATAAAGATTATGGCTTACTTCCTTTAATTCGTCCTCTAAGATTATAAGGTCTTTATTACGAAAACCTGCAATTATATCAACTTCGCATCCTTTATTAAAGAGTGCTTTTGCAGACGGATAAGCAATAGCAGTTCCAAGACCTCCGCCGATTACTGCCGCTTTTTTAAAGCCGTCAAGATGAGAAGCAACTCCCAAAGGCCCTGCAAAGTCTAAAATATCTTCCCCTTCGTTTAAGTTGCCAAGTTCAATTGTTGATTTTCCTATTTTCTGGAAAATAATTGTAACTGTACCTTTTTCGCGGTTATAGTCAGCAACAGTAAGCGGAATTCTTTCTCCCATTTCGCTTACTCTTAATATAATAAACTGACCTGCCTCAACTTTTCTTGCCACATAGGGCGCCTGAACTTCCATCAATGTAATCTGGTCGTTCAGATTTTCTTTTCTTACTATTTTGTACATCTATATTCCTCCGATACATATAAAAAAATTAGCATAAGAAATTTAAAAACAAAACTATGTTATCATTTTAACATACTTTTTTTAATAAGTCCATTAAAAAATTTTAGCAAATTTTAAAAAGTTAGTCATTAAAAAGAATTTGCCAGTGATTCACCGATTTTATAAACGTCTCCTGCACCTACTGTAATTATAAGGTCATTTTCTTTTAAGTTTAACTTTAAATATTCTTCGATTTGTGAAAATTCGGGTATAAAAATGGCGTTTGGTATTTTATCTGCCAGATCTTTTCCTGATATGCCAAGAGTATTTTTCTCTCTTGCCGCATAAATATCTGCTATAATAACATTTTCTCCCGATTTTAACACTTTGACAAAATCGTCAAACAAGGCTTTTGTTCTCGTATAGGTGTGAGGCTGAAAAACTATATAAAGATTATTATAATTTTTCTTTTTTGCTGATTTTATGGTTGTTTCAATTTCAGTCGGATGATGGGCATAATCGTCATAAATTTCTGCGCCCTTATATGTTCCTTTATGTTCAAATCTTCTTTTTGCACCTTTAAACTCATAAAGAGATTTTTTTATAGAATTAAAATCAATTCCGTATATAAGTGCTGTAAGAATAACCGAAAGGGAATTTAATATATTGTGTTCTCCTAAAACTCCAAGTTCGATACTTCCCATAAATTCTTTGTTAAAATAAACGTCAAAAGCAGGTTTTCCGTTTATAAATGAAATGTTTTTTGCATAGCAGTCGCAGGAGGAAGAAAGACCGAATGTGTAAACTTTTCTTTTGATACTTTCTTTTATTTCCATGCATTCTTTATCTTCTGCGTTAAGAACAACAAAACCGTTTTCGTCTGTCAGATTTGCAAATTTTAAAAAAGAACTTTTTATATGTTCTATATCTTTAAAATAATCCAGATGGTCCTCTTCGATATTTAAAACTACTGTTACAAACGGATGAAATTTAAGAAAACTTTCTACATATTCACAGGCTTCGCAGATAAAATAATCTTCTTTTCCTATATTAAGATTTCCACCTATTTTTTCAAAATCACCACCGATTGAAACGGTAGGACAAAGACCTGCATCTAAAAACACTTCGGACATCATTGCAGTAGTAGTAGTTTTTCCATGAGTTCCCGAAATATTTATTGGATTTTTATATAAAAGCATAATCTCACCTAAAAGATCGCATCTTTCTATGGTAAGAATGTTTTTATTAATCCCACAGATAAGTTCGGGATTATCTTTTTTAACCGCCGCAGTATAAACAATCATATCGGGGTTTTCAATATTATCTTCCGAGTGGCCGATATTAACTTTTGCACCTGAGTTTATAAGGTCCTCAACATTTTTTGACATATTCATATCCGAACCGGAAATAAAATGCCCTTTTGAAAGAAGAAGTTTCGCAAGAGAACTCATACTTACTCCGCCGATTCCGATAAAATGAATATGAGATTTTTTATTACTTAAAACGTTTTTAATCATAATAGGCAACACTTCCCAATTTATACTATGCTATTATTATATATAAACTATCCTTAAATAGTCAATAATTTTAGCAAAATTTGAAAAAAACATTTTACAAATGAAAAATAATGGTGTATAATGAAACTATACATAACTAATGACAATTTGTTTTGTACTGAGTAAGGGGTTTTGGTGCAAAACGAGAAAGGGGAGGTGTCGGATTATGAATATTACAGATATCCGTGTTCGTAAGGTTAATTCTGCGACAGGAAAAATGAAAGCAGTTGTTTCTATTACTATTGACGACGCTTTTGTTGTTCACGATATTAAAGTTATCGAAGGTCAAGAAAAACTTTTTATCGCAATGCCTAGCAGAAAAACTCCGGACGGCGAATTTAAAGACATTGCGCATCCGATCAACGCTTCTACAAGAGAAGAGTTGGAAACTAAGATTTTAGCCGAATACGAAAAAGCGATGGCTGAAGAATCTTCAACTGAAGAATAGTAAAATCTGGAGAGTGTGGCAGTATGTCTGCACTTTCCATATTTTATGTGTTTATAAAACAAATGATAAATAGTTTAGCGGGAGGAACTATAAAATGATAAGTCACGGTAAGGATATTAAAATTTTTTCAGGAAATTCTAATCCTGAATTAGCACAGTCAATAGCAAACATTTTAGGTATAGAAGTAGGTCAGGCAACAGTTACAAAGTTTTCTGACGGGGAAATTTCGGTAAGTATTCATGAAACAGTAAGAGGTTCTGATGTGTTCGTTGTTCAGTCAACCTGTTCGCCTGTTAATGATAATCTGATGGAACTTCTTATAATGATAGATGCATTTAAAAGAGCATCTGCGGGTAGAATAACTGCAGTGCTTCCTTATTTCGGTTATGCAAGACAGGACCGTAAAGCAAAAGCGAGAGACCCGATTACTGCGAAATTATGTGCAGACTTGCTTACTGCCGCAGGCGCTGACAGAGTTTTAACAATGGATTTACATGCATCACAGATTCAGGGATTTTTCAATATTCCTGTTGACCATCTTTTAGGGTCTGCCGTATTATGTCCGTACTTTGAAGAAAAATACCGTGATAACGACAATGTTGTTATAGTATCTCCTGACTTAGGAAGCGTTACAAGAGCAAGATTTTACGCAGAAAGACTTGACGCTCCTATCGCTATTATAGATAAAAGAAGACCAAAGGCAAATGTATCTGAAGTTATGAATATTATCGGAGAAGTAGCAGGAAAAGATGTAATAATTGTTGACGATATGATTGATACTGCAGGAACAATTACCAACGCTGTAAAAGCGTTAAAGGAAAGAGGCGCAAAGAGTATAGTTTGTGCTTGTACACACCCTGTTCTTTCAGGTCCTGCTATTCAAAGACTTTCCGAAGCACCAATGGATGAACTTATTTGCCTTGACACTATTAAACTACCTGAAGAAAAACACTTCGGAAAAGAAAAAGTTCTTTCAGTTGCGCCTGTATTTGCTGAAGCAATCGAAAGAATTTACGAAGATATTTCAGTTAGTACATTATTTGTATAATTATGAAACTTATTGTTGGTTTGGGAAATCCCGGCGCAAAGTATGAATTTACAAGGCATAACGCCGGGTTTCTGATGATTGATTTTTACGCAAAAGAAAAAGGTTTTGAAATAAATAAATTAAAAAACAAAGCACTGATCTCAGAGCAATTTATAAATGGCGAGAAGGTTATTTTTGCTAAACCTCAGACTTTTATGAATTTAAGTGGAGACAGTGTGCTCCTGCTTGCCGAATATTATGGAATTGACAATGAGGACATTTTTGTAATTTATGATGATATTTCACTTCCTCTTGGTAAAATAAGAATAAGAAAAAAAGGCAGTGCCGGCGGTCATAACGGAATTAAAGATTTGATTTTAAAACTTGACGGTGATAATTTCCCCCGCTTAAAAATTGGAGTTTCGGGGAACGGGGATAAAGATTTAATTGATTATGTTTTAGGTTCATTCCCAAAAGGCGACCTTGAGGTTTTAGGAAAAGTTGCTAAAAAAACTGTTGAGATTATCGACTCTTACTTAAAAGATGGCGCAGAGCATTGCATGAATGAATATAATTCATTTGCTATAGAATGATTATGAGGTTTAATGAAAGATTTATTTTTAAACTTATTTAATGACAATGAGGAATACAAACAAATTCTTCATTCTTCAAAAAACAACATAATTAATATTACAGGGCTTACCGATACCGCTAAGCCCCATTTTTTATATGGAATTTTAAAAAACTTAAATAAGAAAATATTAATGATAGCAAAAAATGAGACTTATGTTAAAAGTCTTAATAATATGCTGTCATTTTTTAATGTAAATTCCCATATTTTCTGGGAAAGGGAACTTAATTTTTATAATATAGACGCAAAAAGCACTGATATTTTTGTATCAAGAATAAATGCTTTAAACAGTATCATAAAAGAGAGGGAAGGGATTTTTATAACCACTCTCGGTGCTGTTACCCAGCCTGTTATTCCAAAAGCCATTTTAGAAAATATGACTTTTAAAATTCAAACAGGCGAGGAATTTTCTATTGAAGAATTAACCAAAAAACTTGCTGTTATGGGTTATAAGAGAGAGTCGATGGCAGAGTTTAAGGGTCAGTATTCTGTGCGCGGAGGAGTTGTTGATATTTTTTCTCCGCTTAGTGATTTTCCGTATAGAATTGAGTTTTTTGGTGACGAAGTCGATTCTATAAGACTTTTTGATGAAAAAACTCAAAAATCTATAGAAAACCTTGAAGAAATTGAAATCACCGTTTCAAAAGAAATAGTTTTTGATGACGAGAAAAGTAAGGAACTTAAAGATAAATTAAAAGAAATTTCAAAAACAAAAAAAGGTAAATTAAAAGAAGAAATAAAAAGCGATATTATAAAACTTGAAAACGAAAGATATTTTCATAGCATTGATAAATATATAGGTTTAATTTACGAAAACAACAATTCTTTTTTAGATTATTTTAGTAAAGAAGATACTCTTATTGTAATTGACGAACCTCAGCGCCTTTTTGAAAATAAGGAAGCGTTAAGAATAAGAAGAGGAGAAGAAATAAGCGATTTAATAGAAAAAAATATAATCATTCCCGATATCGAAATATATAAAAATGAGGAAGAAATACTACAAAAAGCACTTTCTTATACCACTTTTGGTATTATGAATATTTTAACCTCCAACAAACTTTATAAACCCGATATGAATTTTAATGTAACAGTCGCCGAAACTCCTTCTTACTATGGGAAATTAAATCTTTTTTCGGAGGATATTTTAAATTATAAAAATAAAGGTTATAAAGTAGTAATACCTGTTTCGGAAAATAAAATAGGCAACATACAAAATTTCCTTACCTCATCGCAGATTTTCCCTGCGATAATAGGCGAATATGATGAGATTTCAAAAGCAGGAGTATATCTTTTAAAGAAAAAAGGTGTAATGGGATTTAATTACCCGAATGAGAAATTTGTTCTTCTTTATGACGGTTCTATATTTGGCGAATATAAAAAGGCAAAGAAAAGGAAAGTTAAAAATGATGATATTCTGTCCTTTGCCGACTTGAAATTAGGAGATTATGTAGTTCATACAATTCACGGAATTGGTCAGTATTTGGGTACTGAAAAAATGGAAGTTGATGGAATAGGGAGAGATTTCTTAAAAATAAAATACTACGGAACAGATATTTTATATGTGCCTGTAAACCAACTTGAAAATTTAAGTAAATATATAGGCGCAGGGGAAAGAACTGTGCGTTTAAACCGCTTTGGAGGTCAGGAATTTAACCGAATTAAAGAGCGTGTAAGAAATGCGTGTTCTTTCCTTGCGGATAAACTTATAAAACTGTATTCCGAAAGGGAAAACACAAAAGGCCATCAGTATATGGAAGATACCGACCTTCAGGCACTTTTTGAGCAGACTTTTCCTTTTGAGGAAACCGAGGACCAGTTAAGAAGTATCGAAGAAGTAAAAAAGGATATGGAATCTTCCCGCCCTATGGATAGACTTCTTTGCGGTGATGTAGGATACGGAAAAACTGAGGTTGCCATGAGAGCAGCGTTTAAGTGCGCCGCAGAGGGTAAACAGACTGCTTATCTTGCTTCAACAACAGTACTTGCCCAACAGCATTATAATTCCTTTAAAGGAAGAATGGAAGAATTCCCTGTCAAAGTGGAAATGCTGTCCCGTTTTAAGACAAAAAAACAGCAAACTGAAATATTAAAAAAATTAAAAACGGGAGAAATTGATATTATAATAGGCACTCACCGTTTACTTTCAAAAGATGTTGAATTTAAAGATTTAGGTCTTTTGATTGTTGACGAAGAACAGCGTTTTGGTGTTGAACATAAAGAAAGGCTTAAAGAAATAAAGAAAAATATTGAGGTTTTAACACTTACCGCGACCCCTATTCCGCGAACTCTTCACATGTCAATGCTCGGGATAAGGGATATGAGCGTGTTAAAAGAACCCCCTCTTGACAGATTCCCCGTTCAGACCTATGTTTTAGAATATAATGAGGAAATTGTCGCAAATGCAATAAATAAAGAGGTTGCAAGAGGTGGGCAGGTATTTTATCTTTATAATAATGTCGAGGGAATAAATTCGGTTGCACGAAAACTTCAGGAATTATGCCCTGATGTAAGTATAAAAGTTGCACACGGAAAAATGAGTGAAACGCAAATCGAAAAAGCGTTTATTGAAATGTTAAACGGTGAAATTGATGTCCTTGTCTGCACAACAATTATTGAAACGGGAATAGATATTGCAAATGCCAATACAATAATAGTAGAAAATGCAGACAGGCTTGGTCTTTCCCAACTTTATCAGTTAAGAGGAAGGGTAGGAAGAAGCAACCGACTTGCATATTGTTATCTTACCTATCAGAAGAATAAAGCATTAACCGAACAGTCAGAAAGCCGTCTTAAAACCATAAAGGAATTTACCGAATTCGGATCAGGTTTTAAAATCGCATTAAGAGATCTGGAATTAAGAGGCGCAGGGAATGTACTTGGTGCTGAACAGCATGGGCACATGGATGCTGTCGGTTACGATATGTATATTAAAATTTTAGAAGAAGCAATCAAAAAGAAAAAGGGAGAGGTTGTTTCAGAGGCTTTAAGTTGCCGTGTGGATATTAAAGAAAATTCATTTATTCCGTCTTCCTATATAGAAAATCACGATATAAGAATGGATATTTATAAGAAAATTTCTTCCATAAAGACGGAGGGAGATTTGTCGGAAATTTTTGACGAACTTATTGACAGATTTTCCGATATGCCCGATTCGGTTGTAAATTTAGGAGAAATTTCTCTTATTAAATCTATGGCGGAAAGCGTGGGAATTTGTGAAATATCCGACTTTAATTATAAAATCACTTTTAAATTTGTAAATAGTGAGTTTTTCAATTTTGAAAAAGTGTCTTTGGTATCTGAAAAATACCCTCAGAGAATAATGATTTCTTCAGGGGCAGTACCCTCATTTTCATTTAAAATGTATAAAAATGAGAAAGGCGAAAAACTTCCAAATATTAAAAATATATTACAAATTTTAAAATAACCTTTTAAAAATAATATTTTTATGTATAATTAAAGTGATATTAAGTAGGGTAATATGCGGATATATTACAACACTACACGAAAGGAATGACGAGGATGAAAAAAATAATATTATCAGTTTTAATAATGACATTGCTTTTTGCTTTTATAGGTTGTGGAAAAGTAGAACCTACAGTGTTTACTATTGACGGCACGGAAGTTTCTATGAAAGAGTATAACATCTATTATAATCAGTATATGATGCAGGTAGAGCAGTCAATGGCTGAAGACCAGCTTGACGAGTACTGGAACACTGAAGTTGACGGCAAAACCAACTATCAGATGGCAAAAGAAACTGCTTATAATGAACTTATGGAACTTTATGTAATAGCAAAGTATGCCGAAAAGTCAGGCTTTACTTTTAATGACGAAGTGATGCAGATGGCATCTACCGTTAAAAATCAGTTTACAGGCGGAAGTTATCAGACTTTCTATGAAATGCTTGATACCGATTCGGCATCTTTAGATAAGATTGCAAGAAACATTGCAATAAGCGAAGCATTGTATCAGAAACTTATTGATGACGGGGTAATTGATTTATCAGAAGAGTCCATCAAAAAAGAATTTGAAGAAAAATATTATAAAGCACAGCATATTCTTGTTTTAACAACTGATGATGCAGGTAATCCGGTTGAAAATGTAGAAGAAAAGAAAGCCTATGCAGAACAGATTTTACAAAGAGTAAATAACGGAGAAGATTTTACAACCCTTGCAAACGAACTTTCTGAAGATCCGGGCCAGGAAACAAATCCTGACGGATATGTATTTACCGAAAACGAAATGGTAAAAGAATTTGAAGACAGTGTTAAGTCGCTTGAAGTAGGCACTGTTTCAGGTATTGTTGAAACATCTTACGGTTATCATATTATAAAAAGAGTTCCTTTGTCTTACGAAAATGACGGAGCAAAGGTTGAAAACCTTGAACAGATCATGATAAATGCTCTTATTTCCGAATATGTTGAAAAAAATATAGAAGACTGGAAAAAAGAATTTGATATAGTTGAAAATAAAAATGTTATTGACAATTTAAAAAGATAAAAATTTTCAAAACCTAAAAGGGAGCAGACCTTTTTATGATAAAAAAGATAAAAGAGAATATTCGTAATTTTGATACACCTTTGTTTGCAGCCTGTATAATACTCGCTGTTATCGGTCTTATTCTTGTTTTAAGCGCCTCTAAAAGTTATGGCTCGGGAAGAATTATTTTAGTCCAGAGCGTTGCTTTTTTCGGCGGAGTTTTCGTTTGTCTTTTAATGGCTTTTTGGGACTATGAATTTTTATCGACAAAGTGGATGTATATATCGGGGCTTAATATTTTTCTGCTTGTTCTGGTTTTAATAATCGGAATAGGCGCAGAAGAAGTTGGTGGAAACAGTTGGATTGACTTAGGGGTAATCAAGTTTCAACCTGCAGAAATTGTAAAAATAGGTTATATTATTTGTTTTGCTGTTCAGTTAGATTTCTGTAAAGACGATATCAATAACCCTAAAAACATTGCTTTGTTTATACTACATTTTGCACTTATTATAGGTCTTATAATGTTACAGCCCGATTTTGGTACCGCTATGGTATTTCTTGCAATCTTTGCAGGAATGCTGTTTGTGGCAAGAATAAGTTATAAATATATTCTTGCAGCATTCGGGGCAGCGATTGTTGCCGCGCCTCTTATGTGGTTTTTCTTTCTTTCTGAATATCAGAAGGATAGAATAAGGGTGTTTTTAAACCCTGAACTTGACCCGTTAAGAAGCGGTTATCAAGTTATTCAGTCAAAACTTGCAGTTGGCTCGGGAGAAATTGTAGGAAGCGGACTTTTTAAAGGAGTCCAGACTCAACTTGGCTTTCTTCCCGCAAAGCATACGGATTTTATATTTGCGGTTGCAGGGGAAGAACTTGGGTTTATAGGCGCAGTCCTTATAATAGGAATAATAATATTTATAATAGCAAGATGCTTTTATATAGCATCAAATGCAAAAAATTCTTTAGGCACATTTATTGCAACAGGTATAGGAATGATGCTTCTTGCCCAGTCATTTGAAAATATATGTATGACTATAGGGCTTATGCCTGTAACAGGTATTACACTTCCATTTTTAAGTTATGGAGGCTCTTCACTTGTTACAACATTTCTGGCAATAGGCATTGTCCTCAACATTAAAATAAGGCACAGAGTAATCAATTTCTAAAAAAGAGGATGTTAAAAACCTCCAGACCGCAAAAAGTAGGATTTATCAATAAATAACACATATAAATTTATTGTTTTTTTACTAAGGTAAAGATTTTTATTAAAAAATCTTTGGAATTTATACTTTTTGCTATGAACAAACATAGCCACTCGACGTACTTAGTACGCCTTCGGGTGACCCAAAACTAAGAGTTTTGGCTATGTTTGTCCATTCTGAAACTTTTTTCCTATCCTCTTCATAAACCGGGATATAGCGCAGTTTGGTAGCGCGCTTCGTTCGGGACATTGCGATATTGGGTTCATTCGCAAAACGCCGAACCCCCACAAACCGTTCAACACCGCCACTTATGGCGACTAAGAAAACTAAATACATGTGGTCAAATCATTTTTGACCACATGTTATCCCACACACACGGGAGATAGAAAAAATCGAATATTTTATATCGGGATGTAGCGCAGTTTGGTAGCGCGCTTCGTTCGGGACACGGTACTATTCAATTCATTAGTATTGAGCCGAACTCCCACAAACCTTTTAACACCGCCACTTTACGGCGACTTAGAAAACTAAATACATGTGGTCAAACAAGTTTTGACCACATGTTATCCCACAGACACGGGAGATACAAAAAAATCAAATATTTTATATCGGGATGTAGCGCAGTTTGGTAGCGCGCTTCGTTCGGGACGAAGAGGCCGCAGGTTCAAATCCTGTCATCCCGACCACCTTAAACCTCAGTAACCAAGCGGTTTCTGAGGTTTTTGCTTTATCTAAAAAAGTGTCAAAAAAACGAGTTTGACCACAATTTTTATCTTCAACTGTGGGACAAAGTCCTTTTCTTTGTTTACACCGTATCAAAATTTAATATACCAAAAAGCTATGGCACGGATTTTTATGTCCGTGCCGTTTATGTTTTACTGTGCCATTCTAAGCTTCGCTTTTTGTTCTGCGATTTCGGCTTTCATTTCCTTTATCAGTATGGCGAGTTTCTCTTCACATTCTTCTCTTGTAGGTGCATATATGTTTCTTGCCATTCGTTTGCCGTATGCATCCTTTGGTGAGTATCTGCCTTCATAGAGGTGGTCATTTATCTTACTTATACATCCTGTGCCGGGCTTTCTCATCTTGCCCTTTTTAGGCTCAAATTTGGCTTGTGGTGGCTTTTCCTGTTCATCTGTGATTGTTTCTTCGTTGCCGTTTGTGTCCTTGTTGAATCGGGCGTTAATCTTTTCAGCCGCTTCTTTCTTCATTTCCTCGGTGCTATGCAGGTATATATCAAGTGTTGTTTTGCTTGATACATGTCCGAGGATGGTAGATAAGGTTTTGATGTCCATTCCGTTTGCTACCGATGTGGTTGCGAAGGTGTGGCGGAGATCGTGGAATCGGAGCTTTTTACATTCTGCTCTTTCTAATATTACCTGCATCATTCCATATACTGCCGAGGGATCTCTTGGCATCCCTTCAACTCTTGGTGATGGGAACATCCACTCGGAGCCTGTTGTTTCCTTATATTCTTTCAGGATGTTTACAAGGCTTTTGGGCAGTATTATCGTTCTTACCGATTCTTCTGTCTTTGGCTCTGTTATAACCAATCTGCCTTTTGTCCGTTTGACTTGTCTTCGTACCTTCAGTTCTCCTGTATCTAGATTCAAGTCTTCCCATTTCAGCGCCGTATCTTCTCCTCGCCGTAAGCCTGTAGATAGGGCTACTAAGAAGATTTCGAAGAATCCGTCATATTTTGCTTGA